>DASQCM010000158.1:0-3328 GCA_035634675.1 Gaiellaceae bacterium | reverse complement strand
GGAGGCGATCCGGGCGGTCGCGTCGGGCAACTCCGTCGTCGACCCGAAGGTCGTCGACGTGCTCGTCCAGGCACGCATGCGCGCAAAGAACTCGCAGCTCGCCGAGCTGACGCCGCGCGAGCGCGACGTGCTTGCCGGGGTCGCGGCCGGCAAGTCGAACGCCGCGGTCGCGAGCTCGCTCTTCCTGACGAAGCGGGCCGTCGAGAAGAACATCAACTCGATCTTCGCCAAGCTCGGGCTCAGGGACGACCAGTCGATGAGCAGGCGCGTCCAGGCGGCCCTGCTCTTTCTGGCCGAGACCGACCTCGAAGTCCCCGCGCCCGAGGCGTAAAGCACACCTGACGCCCGGGGAGGTGCGTCCTTCCTGGTGGCCGGAAGCCAGGAATGTTCACATCCGGTGTATGCGGGCTCAGATCACGAGCAGCACCGCATTCCGGGCGCTCGCAGCAGCGGCCGTGACAGCGCTCGCACTCACCGCCTCGGCCTGTGGCGGGGGCGGTGGCAGCCCGACGACCACCGCCGCCTCCGGAGCCGGCGGCACCTCGACGACGGTGGCATGGGCGGACGGCGTCTGCTCCGCGCTGAAGACCTGGAACGCTTCGATCCAGAGCGCCACGACGAGCGTCAAGAGCGGCACGCCCTCGCAATCCGAGCTGAAGACCGCGTCCAAGCAGATCGGCGACGCTACGCACCAGCTTGCGAGCTCGCTGAAGGAGCTCGACACGCCCGACACTCAAGCCGGCCAGCAGGCGAAGAAGAGCCTCGACACGCTCTCGACCGAGCTTTCGAGCAGCACGGACAAGATCGACGAGACCCTGCAGTCGAGCTCGTCGGCCGCCGGCGGCTCGCTGGCCACGCTCTCTGCGGTGAGCGGAGAGCTGGCGCAAATGGCCCAGAGCATCTCGAAGACCGTCGGCCAGCTGAAGCAGGTCGACGTCAAGGGCGACCTCGACAAGGCGTTCCACCAGGCGAAGTCCTGCTCGAGCTTCTTCGCCTCCTGACGGGGATGGCTTGACCTCGAGACTCGAACTGTCGGACCCGCGGCGCTCCACGGTGCCCGACTTCATCGATCCGATGGAGGCCTGGCGCGTGTGGCGGGTGTGCATGCACGACTTCCGCATCGTGCTCCAGAGCCTCAATGCCGACACGGTCTGGGAGCCCGGTATCCCGCTGTCCGCCATCTGCGCCACGCGACAGCGGTCGCGCCGGCGTCCCTGGCGAGTCGAGGCCCCCGGCCACGCATCTCCGGAGCTCGAATGCACCTGCGGCATCTACGGCGTCCGCTCGGCCGCCCTGGCCCGCTGGTACCTCGAGCGCCGGCCGCTCTTCTACAACGCCGAGCGCGTCGTCGGCCGGGTCGCCCTCTGGGGAGAAGTGGTCGAGAGCGAGTCCGGCTGGCGGGCGGAACGCGCCTACCCGATCGAGCTCTTCGTCCCCGAGGCGACGACGCTGCGGGGAGGCCCTCGGCACCGCGCCTACGTGGACGAGATCGTGCTCGCGCTGTCGGCCTACCGCGTCCCGGTCGAGGTGCTCGCCATCGGCGATGTCGCGGTGGCCTAGTCCAGCTGGTACGACTGGCCCGGCCGCAGTACGCGGACGTCCACGCCTGGCGCCACGGTCGCGGCGATGTCGGCGAACTCCTTCGCCGGCGCCTCGTTGCCGGAGGAGGGCCTCCACGGCGCGTACGTGCCCCAGTGGATCGGGATCGCCGCGTGCGGCTGGATGAGCTCGAGTGCCTCGGCCGCGCGCCACGGGTTGAGATGGCCGGGAGGGAGGCGCGGCCCCCAGCCCGCGACGGGCAGTAGCGCCACGTCGATCCTCCCGAGCTCGCGCATGCCGTCGAAGAGGTCCGTGTCCCCCGCGAAGTAGAGGTTGCGGGTGCCCGAGACCACGTAGCCGAGAGGCATCGTCCTGCCGGCGCCATAGCGCCACGGGGAGTCGTGCTCGGCGAACGTCGCCCGGACCCGCAGCGCGCCGAGCTCGAGCTCGTCTCCCGCCACGACCTCGCGGACGTCGTCGAAGCCGCGGCGCCGCACGAGATCGCCCGCGCCCGCCGGGACGACCACAGTCGCGGACTGGTCGAGCCGTCCCAGGGAGGGAAGGTCGAGGTGATCGTGGTGGACGTGCGAGATGAGAATCGCCCCGACGTCCTCGAGTGCGGCGGGGTCGACGCGTCCTCTGCGCCGCAGGTGGATGATCCGGCGGCGCAGTACGGGATCGGTGACTACGAGCAGGCCGTCCAGCCTGATCGCCGCGCAGCTGTGCCCGAGCCATGTGACGCTTTTCAGCGCGAGCTTTCTCGGCGCAGCGAGTCGACCGCATCCTTCGACATCGAGAGAGTGACGCGGTCGGTCTCGATGCTCTGTACGGCGTCGACCGGGATCGCCAGCGGGCGCGTCCCGAAATGGTGTCCCGTCTGCAACACGACGTGAGTCACCTGCTCGCCGGCGAGCAGGAGCCCGTCCACGTGACCGACGTCGTGGCCGTCCGCGGACGCGACCGGGCTGGTGCGGCGCAGCTCCGCAGAGCCGGTGGGGATCCGGTCATACGTGACCCCGTAGCTCTCCTCGAGGTCTCCCGAGTAGGGGGTGAGCTCGCCGCCGAGGGTCGGGACGACGATCGTCTCCTCGACGCCGACGTCGGAGCTGTCGTCCTCGCGTGGAAACCCGTGGATCCCGGCGTAGACGAACGTCCGGATCGACTCGCAGGCGAGGACGTCGGCTTTCGAGCACGTGAGGACGACGGTGAGGTCGCGCGTCTCGATCTGCCCGAGCAGGTTCACGGGAACGAGCCGCGCGCGGCCCTCCGGCTCCTCGACCACGAGATGCGTCAGCTGCCGCTGCTTCGGCTCGACGACGACGTCGGCAAGCTTCCCGACGACGCCGTCGCTGCACTGCACGGGTCGGCCGAGCTGTAGCGGCGTCGTGTCCGGATCGCGGCGGCTCAGTCGGCGCACGGGAACGACCGGCGGGTCGAGGGCGCGCTTTCGTCGATGAACCCGAGCTCGACCGCGCGCGAGATCGCGGCGCTCCGGCTCGTGACGCCGAACTTGCGGTACACGGCGATGGCCTGCGTCTTCACGGTGTTGCGGGAGACGTACAGGCGCTCGCCGATCTCGCGGAAGGAGAGGTGGGTGGCGAGCAGCGGCAGCAGGCGGCTCTCCGCAGGGGTGAGGCTGCACGCCCAGCGTCCCTCCGGGCCGGCGAGCGTATGGGTGCGCTGGTCGAGCTCGGCGCTGCGCTGCACGAGCACCCCCAGTCTCGGCCGGACGCGGAAGATGTCGGCGACGCGTCGCAGGAGCGTGCGGGCTCCCTCGGCGTCGGCGAGC
>DASQCM010000157.1:0-3556 GCA_035634675.1 Gaiellaceae bacterium | reverse complement strand
GTCAGCGGTCGTCGATCGGGCTCTCCACGAGCCCGTTCTGGTACGCGAGGCGGGCAGCCTCCGTGCGGTTCGACACGCCGAGCTTGCGATAGATGTTCGTGAGGTGGAACTTGACCGTCTGTTCCGCCACCCACAGCTCCTTGCCGATCGCCTCGTTCGAGAGCCCGCGTGCGAGAGCGGAGAGGATCGCGGTCTCGCGCTCGGTGAGCCCGGCCGCTCGCGCAGCGCTATCGCCGGGATCCGGCAGGCCGATCGCGCTGTAGACGGTGCCGTCGACCGCCTGGCGGAGTGCGGAAGGCAGGTCGATCGGGTTGATGCTCTTGACGATGAAGGCGCTGGCGCCGCGCTTGAGCACGGTCTGGATCACGTTCTCGTCGGTGGAGACGGAGAGCACGACGACCTTCACCTCGGGGTACTGCTTGCGGATGCGGCTCAGGCAGGCGAGCCCGTCAGCGCCCGGCATCCGGAGGTCGAGAAGGACGATGTCCGGGTTGGTGCGGCCGACTGCCGGCAGCACCTGGGAGCCGGAGGAGCATTCTCCGACCACCTCGAAGTCCGGCGCCTCTTCGAGCGCGCGCTTCACACCCTCTACGATCAGCCGGTGGTCGTCGGCGATGAGGACCTTCATGGGCGAATCCTAGACAGAGAGCCGGTCGATCCCGAGGCCGCCGGGCTGTGACCGCCCTGGCCCCGGCACAACGAACGCACGTACTGATTGCCGCTGAGCGCCTGCCGACACGCGTCGGGCTGCGGCTTGCACTCGAGGGCGAGGCACGTTGCACCGAGGTCGCCGACGCCGACTCGGCCGTTGACACGGCCGTACGCGAGCGTCCCGATGTTTGTTTCCTCGGGCTCGATACGTCGGCCCAGCGACTCCGCGTCGTGAGCGAGATTGCGTCTCGCGTCCCATCGGCCGTCGTGATCCTGCTGACGAGCCAGCTCGACGAGGAGGAGTTCCTCGCCGCCGTCCGAGCCGGCGCGAGCGGCTATCTGACGCAGAACCTCGACCCGGCGCGCCTCCCGTACGTGGTACGTGGCGCCCTGCGGGGCGAGCCGGCCGTGCCGCGCCGGTTCGTGTCGCGGCTGCTCGAGGAGCTGCGGACCCGCGAGCAAAGGCGCTCCGTGGTCCTGGAGGGGAGGGGGCGCATCGCGCTCACGGCGCGCGAGTGGGAGGTCGTCGAGCTCCTGCTGCGGGCGTCGACCACCTCCGAGATCGCGCTCGAGCTGGGCGTCGCGCCGGTCACCGTGCGCCGCCACCTCGGCTCTGTCGAGCGCAAGCTCGGAGTGGCGACCCGTGCCGAGGTCGTCGAGCTGCTCACCAAAGAGTCCGCAGCCATCGCGTCCGTCTAGGCGCGCGCACGGCGCTCGAACACTCGCTCGAGCGCCGCATCGGCTCCTGCCGCGACCGCGCCCTCGAGCACGGCGGACTCGCCGAGCGGCGAGACCTCGACTCTCGGCGGAGCGGGCAGCCATTCCACCAGCCGGCGGCGGACCGGCTCGAGCAGCTCGGAGTTGGCACCGACACTGCCGCCGAGGACGACGAGAGGGAGGTCGAGGGTGGCCGCGAGCGGCAGAACGTGGAGCGCGATCCGATGGGCGGCCTCGTCCACGATCTCCGCTGCCACGGCGTCGCCGTCGCGGGCGGCTGCGAACAGCTCCCGCATCTCGAACGGCGGCTCGAGCGCGGTTTTTCTTCCGGCCGCGAGCTCTGCAGCCCGCTGGGAGATCGCCGCCGCGCACGGATCGACGTCGTCGGGCCGGCCGTTGCGGACTGCGTCGAGCTCGCCCGCGGCTCCGGTGTGGCCGCGGTGAAGCTTTCCGCCGAGCACGACGGCTGCGCCGAGTCCCGCTCCGACGAGCAGGAACGCGAAGTCGTCCACGCCCTGCGCGACGCCGTGCCGCTGCTCGCCGAGGGCCGCAAGGTTGACGTCGTTCTCGAGCGTCACCGGTGCGCCCACCGCACGCTCCAGCTGCTCGGTCAGATCGGACGCCCCGAGCCCGGCCAGGTCAGGGGCGGAGACGCTTCCGTCCGCGGGCGAGACGACGGCCGGGACGGCGACGACTGCGCGTTCGAGCAAGTCCGGGTCGAGCTTGCTCGTGCGCAGCAGCGAGCGGCAGGTGCTTTCCAGCGCGGCGATCCGCTCCTCTACCGAGCCGCGGCTCCGGATCTCCTCCCGCGCGCGTACCTCGCCGGCGAGGTCGCAGAGCGCCGTCCGCACGGAGCGCGAGCCGAAGTCGACTCCGAGGACGAGAGCCGCTTCCGGCTCGGCCTCGTAGTAGACCGCTCCGTAATGCGGGCGTCCGGGGTCGAGCGTGGTCTCTCGGACGAGCCCATCCTCGAGGAGCGCGCGCAGCACGAGCGATACGGTGGGCCTCGAGATGCCGGTTCGACGCGCCAGCTCGGCGCGCGAGACCGGTCCGGAGGCGCGGACGGCCTCCAGGATCGTTCTCTCGTTCAGCGCCCGCAGTAGCGCCGGGACGGCCTTGGTCTCCGTCACCTCGTAAGTAAGATTAACGAGAAGCGATGAAGATCGCAGTCGTCGGCGGGGGCTCCACCTACACGCCGGAGCTCGTCTCCGGTCTCACCCGCCTCGACGTCGACGAGCTCGTGCTGGAGGACGTCGATCCCGAGCGGCGTGAGGTCGTGGGCGGCATGGCTGCGCGGATGCTCACGCGGCAGGGCTTCGACGGCAGCCTCGAGGTGACCGGCGACCTCGACAGCGCGGTCGAGGGCGCGGACTACGTTCTGATCCAGATCCGTGTCGGCGGCCAGGAGGCGCGGCTGCGCGACGAGACGGCGCCGCTCGCGTGCAGTTGCATCGGGCAGGAGACGACAGGGGCCGGGGGCTTCGCAAAGGCGATGCGGACCGTTCCGGTCGTGCTCGAGATCGCCGAGCGCGTGCGCACGCTTGCGGCGCCGGACGCCTGGATCGTCGACTTCACGAACCCGGTCGGGATCGTGGCACGCGCGCTGCTCGACGAGGGCCATCGAGCGGTCGGCCTGTGCAACGTCGCGATCGGCTTTCAGCGGCGCTTCGCCGGCTGGCTCGGCGTCGAGCCCGGCCGCGTGGTCGTCGACCAGGTCGGCTTGAATCATCTGACCTGGGTGCGGCGGGTGCTGCTCGACGGGCAGGACGTCCTTCCGAGCCTGCTGGCGGCGCACGGAGATGAGCTCGCCGAGGACATCGAGCTGCCGCGGCGGCTGCTGGACGAGCTCGGCGCCGTCCCGTCCTACTACCTCCGCTATTTCTACGCCCACGACGCCGTGCTCCGCGAGCAGCTGGACGGCGAGCCTCGCGCCGCAGTCGTGCAGGAGATCGAGCGCGGCCTGCTCGACCGCTACCGCGACCCGAGCGTCAACGAGCGGCCCGACCTCCTCATGAAGCGTGGTGGCGCCTACTACAGCGAGGCGGCTCTCGGCCTGATCACGTCGCTGTCGACGGGCGACGGCGCCGTGCACGAGGTGGACATCCGCAACGGCTCGACGGTGGCCGGCCTTGCCACCGACGACGTCGTCGAGGTGCCCGCTCGAGTCGGCCGCGACGGCCCCGAGTCG
>DASQCM010000156.1:0-6026 GCA_035634675.1 Gaiellaceae bacterium | reverse complement strand
CACCTACCGGCACTCGGAGCTCCGGCACGGGCAGGTCGTCCTGCGGGCGGAGCTGCGGCTGCGGCCGCGGCCGCCCGACGAGATCAAGGCGGAGGTGCGGGAGCTGAACGCGCGTCGCAAGGCGGCGCAGCCGACCAACCGCCGTACGTTCGGCAGCGTGTTCAAGAACCCTGAGCACGAGCTGAGCGCGGGTCGGATGCTGGAGGCGTGTGGGCTGAAGGGGTACCGGATCGGCGGCGCCCAGATCTCGCCAAAGCACGCGAACTTCATCGAGAACGCGGACGGTGCCACGACGGCCGACGCACTCGCCCTCATGGCCGAGGCGCGGCGGCGCGCGTACGAGCAGTTCGGGGCCCGGCTCGAGCACGAGGTCGAGTTTCTCGGCCCGCTCGAGCTGCCGGAACTGCCCGGTCAGTAGGAGGGAACGGGCCGGCGACGAACACCGAAAGGTGCCTGCGAGGGCTCGTTTCGCATTGTCCGGCGCCTTGGCCGAGGTGTCCGCGCTGCCGCGCCGCGTCAGACTGCCCAAGGTCCACCCTCGGGAGATGCTTGCCGTGCTCGCGCCGACGCGACGGTCGCTCGGGATCGGCTGCGGAATCGTCGTCTTCGCGCTAGGCGGCTACGCGCTCGCGCGAGAGACCTCCCTCTTCGCGATCAGCCGGATCGACGTCAGCGGAGGCTCCCCCCGGCTCGCGTCCCAGGTGCGCCGGGCTCTCGCCCCACTGTCCGGCGCCTCCCTCGTCGGGCTCGACGGGGGAGACGTCGTGCGGAGGGTCGACGCGCTCCCGACAGTCGTCCGAGCGACCTACGACCGCGCTTTCCCGCACACGTTGCGGATCACCGTCGTGCCGGAGCGGCCGGGTGCCGTGCTCCGGCGCGGTCCCGACAGCTGGCTTGTCTCCGTCCGCGGCCGCGTGATCGAGCGGCTCCCGGCTCACGCCGATGCCGCGTTGCCTCGCGTCTGGGTCTCCGGTCACACGCCGGTGTCGATCGGCGAAACGCTGGACGCTCAGGGTGTTGGGGCGGCCGCGCGCGCCGTCGGGCTCGCCGGCGCGTTCGCATCCCGCATCGCGTCCGCGTCGTTCGCGGACGGCTCCCTCGTCTTCCACCTCCGCTCGGGCCTCGAGCTGCTGCTCGGCGACCGAGCCGAGATCCCGCTCAAGGTCGCGGTGGCCGAGCGGGCGCTGGCGCTGGTGCCGTCGGGGTCGAGCTTCCTCGATGTGAGCGTGCCCGGCCGGGCGGTGTCGGGGACCGGGACGTCCGCGATCGACGAACCACAAAGCTCTAGTAGAGGTTGATGCTTACACGCTCTACCTCTGGTTGACAGCGAGGCTGTGCGCACGTACCCTCGGGCGCGAACTCCCTTGGTTCTGCCCCAATCCTCTAGTGGAGGTTAAGGTTCGAGTCCATGAGCGCGAACGACGCAGCCGGGAACTATCTCGCAGTCATCAAGGTCGTCGGCGTCGGCGGCGGCGGCACGAACGCCGTCAACCGGATGGTGGATGCCGGTCTCTCCGGCGTCGAGTTCATCGCGGTCAACACCGACGCACAGGCGCTGATGGTCTGCGACGCAGACGTCAAGATCCACATCGGCTCGGCCGCGACTCGCGGCCTCGGAGCCGGCGCGGATCCCGCAGTGGGGCAGGCCGCAGCGCAGGAGAGTCGCGACGAGCTCAAGGAAGCTCTCAAGGGCGCGGACATGATCTTCATCACGGCCGGCGAAGGCGGCGGCACGGGCACCGGCAGTGCGCCCATCGTCGCCGAGCTCGGCCGCGAGCTCGGCGCGCTTACCGTCGGAGTCGTCACGAAGCCCTTCGGCTTCGAGGGACGAAGGCGGGCGCAGCAGGCGGAGCAGGGGATCTCGTCCCTCGGCGATCGGATCGACACGCTGATCGTGATCGAGAACGACCGGCTGCTTCAGGTGGTCGAGAAGCAGACCTCGGTCGTCGACGCGTTCCGCATGGCCGACGACGTCCTGCGCCAGGGCGTGCAGGGCATCACCGACCTGATCACCGTCCCGGGACTCGTCAACCTCGACTTCGCGGACGTGCGGACGATCATGCGCGAGGCCGCCGGGTCGGCGCTGATGGGCATCGGGAGCGGCACCGGAGACAACCGCGCCGCGGAAGCAGCCCGCTCGGCAGTCTCTTCGCCACTGCTCGAGTCGTCGATCGAGGGCGCGACCGGGATTCTCCTCAACATCACCGGCGGTCCCGACATCGGACTGTTCGAGGTCAACGAGGCGGCCGAGGTCGTGACGAGCGCCGCCGACCAGAACGCGAACATCATCTTCGGCGCGGTGATCGACGAGGCGATGGGCGACGAGGTGCGCGTCACGGTCATCGCCACCGGATTCGGCGGGCAGCGCCGGCGCCGGCGCGCCGGAACGGAGGCACCCGTCTCCGTCCCGGCGGGAGCCGCGGAGCAGACCCGCGAGGACGGGCTCGACGTGCCGTCCTTCCTCCGCAACGAATAACCCTCCGCGACGACTTTCTCGTTCCGCGAGGTTTGCGTCCGCCGAAAGCGGGCAAACCGTCGGTGCCCTCAACAGGGTTGACCGATACGAGTCAACCCCACGACCCGGTCCGCTGCCCCGGTTCGTCATCGACGAGCCGGGGCAGCTCCGTTTTGCGGGCAACGCGACTGAGCCGGGGCGGCGCGGCGAGACACTAGGATCGGCCGTGGCCATGCCCGAGACGCTCCTGCACACGCCGCTCCACGATCGGCACGTCGAACTCGGAGCGCGGATGGTGCCCTTCGCCGGCTGGGAGATGCCCGTCCAGTACGAGGGAGTGATTCCGGAGCATCGGGCGGTGCGTACGGATGCCGGCGTGTTCGACGTCTCGCACATGGGCGAGCTCGAGGTGGAGGGCCCTCGCGCGGGCGAGCTGCTGCAGGGCGCGCTCTCGAACGACCTCGACCGCATCTCGCCGGGCCAGGCCCAATACACGCTCCTCACGAACGAGGACGGTGGGATCATCGACGACCTGATCGTCTATCGCGTCGGCGACCACTCGTATCTCCTCGTCGTCAACGCCTCGAATCGTGCGACCGCCTACGACTGGCTGAAAGAGCGCGAGATTCCCGGCTCCGACGTTCGCGACGTCTCCGACGAGTGCGCGCTCCTCGCCGTCCAGGGACCGCGCGCGATCGAGCGGCTCGGCCTTCTGCCGGCTCCCGCGTTCACCTTCGCCGAGGCGACGCTCTACGGCGTCGAGGTGATGGTGAACCGCACGGGTTACACCGGCGAGGACGGCTGTGAGCTGCTGTGCATGAGCGAGGACGCGGTGCAACTGTGGGACGCCGTGCTCGATCGCGGAGTCGTCCCGTGCGGCCTCGGCGCGCGCGACACGCTGCGTCTGGAGGTCTGCTACCCGCTGCACGGGAACGACATCGGGCCCGAGACCGATGCGATCTCGGCCGGCCTCGGCTGGGCCTGCGCGCTCGACAAGGAGTTCGAGGGCGTCGAGGTTCTCCGCCGCGTCAAGGCAGAGGGGCCTGAGCGGCGCCTCGTGGCCTTCGTGATGGAGGACAAGGCGATCCCGAGGCACGGAATGGCCATCGAGGGTGGCGGCGAGGTGACGTCGGGCACGCACTCGCCGATGCTCGACATCGGGATCGGAATGGGCTACGTGCCGGCTGCGCAGGCACAGCCCGGCACCGAGCTGACGATCGACGTCCGCGGCCGTCCGCGCCGGGCGCGCGTCGTCAAGAAGCCGATCTACAAGAGGGAGGATTGAGTGCCAGCCGAGAGCTACCCGGAGGACCTGAAGTACCACGAGGAACACGACTGGGCCCGCGTCGAGGGGGACGAGGCCGCGCTCGGGATCACGTGGTTCGCCGCCGACGCGCTCGGCGAGCTCGTCCACTTCGAGCCGCCCGCGGTCGGCTCGAGCGTCACGAGGGGCCAGACCTACGGGGAGGTCGAATCGGTCAAGGCGGTCTCCGACGTCATCGCGCCGCTCTCCGGTGAAGTGCTCGACGTGAACCAGCAGGTCGTTGACGCGCCCGAGACGGTGAACGAGGACCCGTACGGCGGCGGCTGGCTGGTCCGGATCCGGCTCTCCGACCCCGGCGAGGTCGAGGCGCTGCTCGAGTCGGAGGCGTACCGGCAGCTGCTCGCCGACCAGTGACGCAGCACCCCTTCCTCGCGCTCACGGAGTCCGACCGGGAGGAGATGCTCCGGACGGTCGGAGCCGGCTCGGTCGACGAGCTCTTCGGCGATCTTCCCGCCGCCGTCCGGCTGCAGCGGCCGCTCGACCTCGAGCCGCAGCTGTCGGAGCAGGAGGTGTTCGCGCACCTCGCCGAGCTCGCCGACCGGAACGCCGACGCGAGCCGAGAGCTCTCCTTTCTCGGCGCGGGCATCTACGACCATTACGTGCCCGCGGTGGTCGACACCATCCTGCAGCGGGGCGAGCTGCTGACTGCGTACACGCCGTACCAGCCGGAGATGAGCCAGGGTGTCCTGCAGGCGATCTTCGAGTACCAGACCGCGATCTGCGAGCTCACCGGCATGGACGTCTCGAATGCGTCCGGCTACGACGGCACGACCGTCGCCGCCGATGCGTGCTACGTCGCGAAGCACGCGACCGGGCGCGAGAAGCTCGTCGTGACCGAGGCGACGAATCCGCAGGTGCGGCAGGTCGTCAAGACGTACGCTGCCGGCTTCGGGCTCGAGATCGTCGAGGTTCCGCACCGGGACGGGACGACCGATCCCGACGAGCTCGAACGCGCTGTGGCGGACGCCGCGGCGGTCATCTTCCAGCAGCCGAACTTCTTCGGCTGTCTCGAGCCTGCGCCGGAGCTCGTCGCGAGGGCGAACGACGCCGGTGCGCTGCCGATCGCGCACGTCGACCTGCTTTCGCTCGGCGTGCTCGAGGCGCCGGGACGCTACGGGGCGGCGCTCGCGCTCGGCGAGGGGCAGGCCGCCGGCAACTTCCCGTCATTCGGCGGGCCACATTACGGCTTCCTCGCCGCACGGGAGGAGTTCATCCGCCGCATGCCGGGCCGCATCGTCGGCGAGACGGTAGACACCGCGGGCGAGCGCGGCTATGTCCTCACCCTGCAGACCCGAGAGCAGCACATCCGGCGGGAGAAGGCCACGTCGAACATCACCACGAACCAGACGCTGCTGGCGCTCGGCGGGCTCGTCTATCTCACATGGCTCGGGCCGCAGGGGCTGCGCGAGGTGGGGGAGACCTGCCTGTCGCTGGCGGCGTACGCGAAGCAGCGCCTAGCTGAGGTGGCGGGACTCGAGGTGGCGTTTGCAGACGAGGCAACGTTCAAGGAGTTTGCGGTCCGCGTCGGACGGAACGCGCGCGAGGTCGTCTCGGCCGCGCGCGAGCTGGGCGTCCATCCCGGGTACGCGCTCGGGCGCGACTACGAGGGGATGGACGACGCCTTACTGGTCGCGGTCACGGAGCAGCGGACGCCGGCAGAGATCGACCGGCTCGCCGACGTGCTCGCGGAGGTCGTCGGATGAAGCTCATCTACGAGAAGTCGAGCCCCGGCCGCCGCGCCTCGGTCATCCCGCGCTACGAGAACCTGCGGGCTCCGGAGGTCCCGTCCGACCTTCGCCGTAGCGAGCCGCCGCGCCTGCCTGAGGTGCCCGAGTTCGAGCTGATCCGCCACTTCACCGAGCTCTCGACGCGGAACTTCGGCGTCGACACCGGCTTCTACCCCCTCGGCTCCTGCACCATGAAGTACAACCCGCGGATCAACGAGCGCCTCGCGGCGCTGCCCGGTTTCGCACGGCTCCACCCGCTGCAGGAGGAGGAGGGCGCACAGGGCGCGCTCGAGCTGATGTGGCGGCTGCAGGAGATCCTCGCGGAGGTGACCGGCCTCGACGCGGTCTCGCTCCAGCCTGCGGCCGGCTCGCAAGGGGAGCTGACGGGGCTGATGCTCGTGCGCGCGCACTTCGCCGCACGCGGTGAGAGCGAGCAGCGGCGGAAGGTCGTCATCCCCGACACGGCGCACGGCACGAATCCCGCCTCGGTGACGATGGCGGGCTACGAGTTGACGCACGT
>DASQCM010000155.1:0-4419 GCA_035634675.1 Gaiellaceae bacterium | reverse complement strand
CTCGGCCGCTCGCAAGGGCATGGAGCACGGGCTCCAGAAGGTCGAGGTCTTCGTCAAGGGGCCCGGTTCGGGCCGTGAGACCGCGATCCGTTCGCTCCAGGCCGCGGGGCTCGAGATCCTGTCCGTCAGGGATGTGACGCCCCAGGCGCACAACGGCGTGCGCCCGCGGAAGCGGAGGCGCGTCTAGTGGCTCGTGATCTTGGGCCGAAGTGCCGCATGTGCCGCCGTGAGGGGATGAAGCTCTTCCTCAAGGGCGAGCGCTGCCTGACGGAGAAGTGCGCGATCGAGCGCCGCTCGTACCCGCCGGGCGAGCACGGTCGTGGCCGGATCAAGCAGAGCGAGTACCTGTTGCAGCTTCGCGAGAAGCAGAAGGCGCGCCGCTACTACGGCCTGCTCGAGAAGCAGTTCCGCAACTACTACGAGAAGGCCGCAAAGCAGTCGGGCGTCACCGGCGAGGAGCTGCTGCGGATGCTCGAGACCCGGCTCGACAACGTCGTCTACCGGCTCGGCTTCGCCGTCTCGCGCGCCCAGGCGCGCCAGCTCGTCCGCCACGGCCATTTCCAGGTCAACGGCCGGCGGGTCAACATCCCCAGCTACCAGGTGCGGCCCAACGACGTGATCACCGTGGCGACCAGCTCGTCCGCACAGCAGGTGATCCGCGACGCCACGGATCTCGTCTCTACCGTCGCTCCGTGGCTCCAGGCCGATCACGACGGGTTGACCGGCAAGGTGTTGAAGCAGCCCGAGCGTGATGAGATCGACACGCCGGTGCAGGAATCGCTGATCGTCGAGCTCTATTCGAAGTAACGGAAAGAGGGAGTTTCTTGGCTACACGTGAAATGGATTTCCAGATCCCGAAGATCGTCCACGAGGACGTGGACGACCACCGCGGGGTCTTCGTGATCGAGCCGCTCGACCGCGGCTTCGGTCATACCTTTGGCAACTCACTGCGGCGCGTGCTGCTCTCCTCCCTGGAGGGCGCCGCCGTCACGTCCGTCAAGGTCGAGGGGACGGCGCACGAGTTCACGACCCTGCCGGGCGTCCGCGAGGACGTCACCGACATCATCCTCAACCTCAAGAATCTCGTCGCGCGTCTCCACGGAGAGTCGCCCGAGATCGAGGTGCACATCGCGAAGAAGGGCCCGGGCTCGGTCACGGCCGCCGACATCGAGGCGCCCGCCGACCTCGAGATCCTCAACCCCGAGCTCGAGATCGCGAACCTGTCCGACAAGGGCAGGCTCGAGGTCACGCTGACGATCGGCCGCGGGCGCGGCTACTCGCCGGCGGAGCTCAACAGGGGGCCGCAGCACACGATCGGCGTGATCCCGATGGACTCGATCTTCTCGCCGGTCCGCCGCGTCGCCTACGCGGTCGAGGCGGCTCGCGTCGGCCAGCGGACGGACTACGACAAGCTCACGCTCGACATCACGACCGACGGCTCGGTCGAGCCGAAGGACGCGCTCGCGGAGGCCGCCGAGATCCTGATCCGACAGCTCGCGATCTTCACCGACCTCGACCGCATCGAGGGCTTCGGCGAGGTGGCACCGGTCGACGGCGGCGTCACGCCCGAGGCCGCGCTCGCGCACGGGATGGAGAACTTCCCGATCGAGGAGCTCGAGCTCGGCGTCCGCTCGTACAACTGCCTCAAGCGGGTCGGGATCGAGACGATCGGCGACCTCGTGATGAAGAGCGAGCAGGAGCTTGCCGCGATCCCGAACTTCGGCAAGAAGTCGATCGAGGAGGTCCGCGAGACCCTCGGACAGCATGGTCTCCACCTCCGCGGCGAGAACGGCTCGGGCGGCTTCGAGTAGGCAACTGCGATGCGCCACGCACGGACAGGCAGGAAGCTCGGCCGCGACGCGGCGCATCGCAAGGCGCTCTACGCCAACCTGACGTGCTCCCTGCTCGAGCACGGCCGGATCAAGACAACCGAGGCGAAGGCCAAGGCGGTCAAGCCGTTCGCCGAGCAGATGATCACGCTCGGCCGGCGCGGCGACCTCCACGCGCGCCGGCAGGCGCTCTCCGTCCTGCGGTCGCAGGAGACCGTGCACAAGCTCTTCGCCGACGTCGGCCCCCGTATGGCTGACCGGCCGGGCGGCTACTCGCGCATCGTCAAGCTCGGCCATCGCCCGGGTGACGCGGCCGAGATGGTTTACCTCGAGCTCGTCGACTACCAGCCCTAGTCGCTAGCCCGCGACAGGGGACCCGAGGATGCTGCCGAGGCCCGCGCTGATGGCGGCGATCAAGACGCCCGCGAACGTGACCAGCCCCAGGGCGCGGATGAAGGTGTCCTGGAAGAACCGGTAGCGGAAGTACGCCAGCATGACGAGCTCGAACGCCACGACCGCAATCGCGAAGAAGAGCGCCACGCGGTAGTCGGAGATCAGGAACGGGAGCGAGTGGAGGATGCCTCCGAGGAAGGTGCCGCCTCCGGTGATCAGCCCACGACTCCAGGGGGTTCCTCTGCCGGTCAGCTCGCCCGTGTCGGAGAGGGCCTCCGAGAAGCCCATGCTGATCGCTGCGCCGATCGAGGTCGCGAGACCTGCGATGAACGCGAAGCGGGTGTCGTGCGAGGCAAGCACGACTGCGAAGATCGGCGCGAGCGTCGACAGCGAGCCGTCGATGAGCCCGACCATCGCCGGCTGGACACGTTGCAGGAGAAAGGTATGCTCGTCGGACATCAATTAGAGTATAGCGGAAAGTGTGCAAGTCAGTAGAGCATAAGGCACGCCTGACAAACAGCGTCAGGCGCCCCTGACATGCGGCTCATCCTGACGCTCGAGTACGACGGCACCCCCTTCCGCGGCTGGGCCGCGCAGCCGGGACTGCCGACGATCGAGGCGGCAGTGCGCGAGGCACTGGAGGCAACGTTCGAGGCCGCCGAGGGGTTGGCGGTCGCCGGCCGCACCGACACGGGCGTCCACGCGCTCGGCCAGGTGGTGTCGGTCGATGTCGAAGGCGGTCCGCCGCCGGAACGTGCCGCCGCCGCGCTCAATCCGCGCCTGCCGGACGAGATCACGGTTCTCTCGGCTGCGCCGGCGCCGGAGGGCTTCCACGCGCGCCGTTCCGCGCGTTCGCGCAGCTACCGGTACCGGCTCTTCACGCGTCCCACGCCGTCGCCGTTCGAGGTGCGACGGAGCTGGTGGTTCCCACGGCCACTCGACGAGGAGGCGCTTGCCGCAGCGGCCACCACTCTGGCGGGAAAGCACGACTTCCGTGCCTTCACGCCGACGCAGACCCAGCACGAGTTCTTCGACCGCGTCGTCGAGCGGGCGGAATGGATCCGCCGCGCCGACCATCTCGACTTCGAGATCACGGCCGACAGCTACCTCCGCCACATGGTGCGCAGTCTCGTCGGAACGATGCTCGAGGCGCCCTCGGTGCTCCCAGAGCTGCTCGACGGTCGCGCCCGCCCGGAGGCGGGCGCCACGGCCCCGCCGTGGGGCCTGTACCTCGTTTCAGTCGCGTATTAGAAAGGTCGCGATCTCGCCGGGACCGAGCTCGAGGCCGGCGTCGACGTCCGCCTCCTCGTCGAGGCGAATACGCCGTGCGGGCCTGCTCAGGGTCAACAGCTCCTGCTGCGGGTTCGGGTTGAAGACGCGCAAGACGAGACCATTGCCGTCCTCCGCTTCCTTGAGGCAGGAGAAGACGGCATCTCCGCCGAGCTCGAGCGGCGGTTCGAAGGGGTCGCCGCGGAGGAAGTCGGTCCGGTAGTCCTGGCTCGCCCGCACGAGCGCCGCGTTCGTGAGCGCATCGCCGTCGAAGCGGAGCGCGTACTCGAATACGTGCCGGCCGCGGCACTGTCCTTCAGGCGTCGCGATGTCGGGGCCGGCGCTCAATGGACGCGTCGGGAGGCCGGGGGGCCGCGAGATCGTGCCGACGCAGCGCAGCAGCGTCAGGCGCAGTCCGCCCGCGCGCGCCTCGTACTCCGGTACGCCCTTCGAGAGCACGACGAGCGGCCCGAGCGCCACGGCGCCGAGCATGTGCGCGGTCGGCACCGGTGGTTCCACCCACTCCGCGCGCGGCGGCGGTGGGACGAGTGGTCGCCGCACGACCGCGAACTGGCTCTCCGCGCGCACCTCGTCGGCACCGCTGTCCGAGCGAACGAGGACGCGGAGGCGGTGGTCCTCCGCCTCGTTCTCGACGACGGTCGTCACTTCGTAGCGGTCGAGGCCAGGGAGGCGGAACACCCGTGTTTCGATCTGAATCCCGGGCAGCTCGTGCTCGAGTACGAGCGTGTCGTCCTCGCGGCGGGTGCTGACCAACTGAGCTGTCGTTGTCGCGCCTGACGGACAAAACGTGTAGAGGTCGCCGATATCGGACTCGTCTTCGAACACCAGAAGCTCGGCGACTCTCTCGAGCTCAATGAGCGGGCCCCTTTGGCGACTCGGCTCGGGTCGGCCGCCGCCAAAGCCGTCG
>DASQCM010000154.1:0-6187 GCA_035634675.1 Gaiellaceae bacterium | reverse complement strand
AGGAATTCATGACCGCGTTCGAGTGCGAGGAGCCCGCGGACTTCATGCACCTCATGCTGCGGCTGCGCGACAGCGAGGCCTCCCGCTACACCGAGCGAGACACGCCGATCTTCGTCGGCCGCTTCGTTTCGGTCCGCGAGGGGCTCGCGGCGCTCGACGGCGCCGCGGCCCGCGTCGAGATCTAGTTTTCGCGCTGCGGGCGCGCTACACTCGCGCCGCCGGCCGTCTACGACGAAAGGAGGGCCGCCACGTGTTCAACGAACTCAGCGCAGTCGCCCTCCTCCCGACCGGCCCGGCCGCCGCGCACTAGCGCCGCGTGACGAGGGCTGCCTGCGCCCCTCGTCATCCCAAGAAAGGATCGCTAGTGCGCAGAGCGCGCAAGCCCGGCCGTCCGGCGCAGGTTCGCCGCGTCACGGCCCGGATCAACGAACAGATCGGCGCAGGCCCTGTGCGGCTCGTCGCCGACGACGGTAGTCAGCTCGGCGTCATGTCCGCGGACGACGCGCGAGCCCATGCGTACGACCGTGGCCTCGACCTCGTCGAGGTCGCTGCCGCCTCGGACCCGCCTGTGTGCCGGGCGATGGACTACGGCAAGTGGCGCTACGAGGAGGAGCGCAAGCTGAGGCAGGCAAGCCGCAACCAGGCTCACGTCTCGCTCAAGGAGGTGCGGCTGCGCCCCAAGATCGCGGCACACGACTACGAGTGGAAGCGCAACCAGGCACTCCACTTCCTACAGGACGGAGCGAAGGTGAAGGCGATCGTGTTCTTCCGCGGCCGCGAACGCGAACATCCGGAACGCGGTCGAGCGCTGATCGATCGCCTCGCGGCCGACGTCGGCGAGGTGGGGAAGCTCGAGAACACACCGGTGTTCGAGAGCCGGACGATGACGGCGGTCTTTGCGCCGCGATGAACCGCCGTCACCTCCACAACCTGTGCGCGCTGCTCGGCGACGATCTCGACGTCGAGCAGGCCCGCGACGAGTACCTGGCGTCGCTCGACGCGGACGACGGGCTGGCGGTGCTGCTGATCTCCCGCGACGAGGTGATCGCGGCCGCAACTGCGCGGCCGCCGGTCCCTCGTTGCGAGCGCTGCGGGGCCCGGCTCTCGCGCAAGCGGCACCGGTGCAGCCGCTGCGGGCTTCGTCAGACGTAGGTGTGCTGGTCGCGCCAGGTACGGAACATCGCGATCCCGCACAGCGCCAGGACCGCCACGAACGCGAGCACCTCGTAGCCGACCGCCCCGCCGTACCAGTAGACGCCTACGTCCGCGACCGCGACGATGGCGGCGCCGTAGAAGACGATGCGCGCGCGCTGCGACCACATCGAGATGCCTTCGCGACGCTCCCGCCAGACGAGGAAGATGAAGTACGCGATTGCCAGCAGGAACGCGATGCGCGCGATGATCAGCAGCGCCGCGAGCGTCTGCTCGAGCTGGAAGACGACGATCAGGCCGGCGATCGCCGCGAGGATGAGAAAACCCCGCAGGGTCGCGTTGATGCGCGGGAAGCGGCTGCTCATATGCCCGTCAAGTACGCCCGCACCGCGAGCGCTCCTGCAACCAAGGTAGCGCCGGTGAACCAGGCGAGGCGGGCGCGCCGGTCGGAGGGCGCGTAGAGCCACGGCGAGAGCACCGCGAGCAGGGACAGCGACCCGTACAGGTAGTGGAGGTGGTCGCGCGCCCGGTGATGGCTCGAGAGGAGCAGGAGGCCGAGGCCGACCTGCGCGATGACGAGGGTTTGCGCGAGCGCGAGCATGTGCGTGAGCAGACCTCGCGGCTCGGCGCGGCGGTAGTACGTCCACGCCCCGACCGCCGCCGCGGCGAAGGTGCCGGCGATGACCGCGAACGCCACCGCATGGTGAACGCCGACCATGGCGGCGGAGCGTACCCGCGCGGTTGCGGCTACTCGCTCTCGGGCTGACCGGGGTCGGGCGCGGGAACCGGCGGCGTCCCCTCGTCCGGCGGCGGATACGGCTCCGGCACCTGCGCCGGCTCGGGCGGGTTGCCCTCGTCGGGCGGCGGATAGGGAGCACTTGGTTCGTTGGGCGTGACCATCTGCGTGTCCTGTACCGGGAGTCGCGCTCGGCGAATCCTCTCCTCCGCGCCCGCGAGACGCTCCGCGAGCTCGTCCTCGGCGCGCTGCCGCTCCTCCTCGAGCTCCACGAGTCGCTGCCGCGCCTCCTGCTCAGCGTCCGAGTCGTCTCGCCAGACGGCTTCGCCGAGCTGCTGCAGCGCAGGCCCGCGGTCGACCTCGATCTGGTCGAGGCGGCTCCGCGTTCGCCAGCGGGTGACGCTTGCGTCGAGCCTCGTCCGCCAGATCTCCGCGGCGGTGGCCGCCTGCGCCCGCCCGTCGGATGCGAGGCGGGACGAGCGCTGCGTCCAGGCGTCGCCTTCGCCGGCCCGGCGGGTCGCCTCCCAGAGCCCGGCGAGCAGGACCGCGGCCACGAAGAGGGCGACGATGCCCCAGGCCCAGCTGCCCGTCGCGAAGAGCCCGATCGCCGCCCCGAAGCCGGCGAAGCCGAGGCAAAGCAGGGCAAAGCGGGCGGGCATTCCCAGCCAGCGCGCCTCGACCCGGCCGTGCACCACCGGGCCCGGCACGGTCTCGAGTGCGGGCGCCGCCTCGGCGACCGAAGTGCCGCAATTGGGGCAGAAGCGCGCGCTCGAGGCGAGCTCCTCCCCGCAGCTACGACACTCGTTGTCCCTCATCGGGGATGCGCTCATGCCCGGCTTCTTCCCCACGCTCCAGAGCCCGTAACGCCTCCGCAGCCCGCCTGCGGAGCGGCCCCACCTGTGCGCGGTAGTCGTCGTCCGAGACCTTGCCGGTGCGATGGTCGAACTCGAGCTCCTTCAGCGCCGCAAGAGCGCGATCCCGGTCCTCCGCAAGTGCGAGCCGCCGGCGGGCCTCGGGTGCGAGCTCGTCGAGCCGGTCGCTCACAGGAGCCGGATCGCGAAGGAACGGCCGCGCCACGAAGACGACGGCGACGACCGCCAGCACAGCCGCCAGCGCCAGCGCCCACTCCACGGCTATATCCCCGCTGGAGCCGCGCCGGCGGCGTATCGCGCGGCGAGCCGCCGCTGCTCGACCGCGTCCGGCCACATCGCGATCAGCGCTCCCGCCACGAAGACGAAGCCGGCGATCCAGATCAGGTTGATCAGCGGCTTGACCTCGACCTTTAGGTCGATCCTGTTCCCCTTCACTATCTGCGCCGTCGTGAAGACATCGCCGAGCGAGCGCGGGTCGTGGTAGATCGACGCCTCGTTCGCCGGCCCTTCGATGTCGTAGTTGTTCATGCCTGGGTGGAGGGTGAAGCGCTCGCCGTGGCCAGAAGCCGTGAGTAGGGCCCGGAAGCCCGTGTAGTTCGCACCCTTGGTGCCGGCAATCGAGTCGTACGTGAGCGTGTAGCCCGCTGCTTCGATCGACTGGCCGGGCCGCAGCACACGCTCATGCACGGTCTGGTACGCGCTCGACCCCGCGATCCCGATGGCGAGGAGGACGACCGCCGCGTGGACGATGTAGCCGCCGTAGCGCCGACGGTTGCGCGAGATCAGCCGGAAGACGGAGCCGGTAGCCGCGCGGCCACGCACGAACTCGAGCACGATCGACGCGGCGACGAAGGCCGAGAACGTATACGTGAGCAGGCCCGGCCACGAGCTGCCGAAGCCGAGCGCGAGCAACACGCCTCCGGTCACGACGGCTGCCGCGAACGGGATGACGAACGTCTTCTCCAGCGACCGCAGCGACGCCCGCCGCCAGGCGACGAGCGGCCCGATCCCCATCAACAGCAGCAGCGGCAGCCCGAACGTGTGCAGGAAGAAGTCGTAGTACGGCTTCGAGACAGTGCGCGTCTCCCCGCGCACCGCCTCGGACAGAACCGGGTAGAGCACGCCCCAGAGGATCGTCAGGGCGAGCGCGACCAGCAACAGGTTGTTGTAGAGGAAGGTCGCCTCCCGCGAGACGAGCGATTCCAGCCTCGTCTTGGTGCGCAGCAGCGGCAGCCGCCAGTAGATGAGCGCGACCGAGAAGACGACCATGAACGCAAGGAAGCCGAGGAACCAGCCGCCGATCGGGCTCTGCGAGAACGAGTGGATCGAGTCGATCACTCCCGAACGCGTGAGGAAGGTTCCGAACAGCGACAGGTTGAACGCGAGCGCGACGAGGATCATGTTCCAGACCTTCAGCATCCCGCGCTTCTCCTGGATCATCACCGAGTGGAGGAATGCGGTCGCCGCGAGCCACGGCATGAGCGCCGCGTTCTCGACGGGATCCCACGCGTAGTAGCCGCCCCAGCCGATCTCGACGTACGCCCAGTGCGCGCCGATCAGCTGGCCGACGCCGAGGAAGGTCCAGGCGGCGAGCGTCCAGCGGCGCGTCGCGACGATCCAGCGCTCGTCCGTGCGGCCGGAGAGAAGCGCGCCCATCGCGAAGGCAAACGGGACGCTGAGGCCGACATAGCCGAGGTAGAGGAGCGGCGGGTGCGCCAGCATGTACGGGTTCTGCAGGCTCGGCACCATCCCCGCCCCGTCGGCGGGCGCGGGTTGGACGTTGAACGGGCTCGAGACGAAGCAGAGCATGAAGGCGAAGAAGACGGCGATGAGCCCGAACACCGGCACGACCCACGCCATCAGCTCCCGCGAGCGGCGGTTGAGCCAGACCGCGAGGCCGGCGTAGCCAGTGAGGACGAGCAGCCAGAGCAGCAGCGATCCCTCCTGTCCTCCCCAGAAGGCCGAGAGGGCATAGCCGAGCGGAAGCTTGTGGCTCGTGTGCTGCGCGACGTAGTCGAACGTGAGATCGCGGCGACCGAGCGCCACGAGGAGCACCGCCGCGGCGACGAGCGTGGCGGGGAACGCGGCCAGGAGCGCGTTCTGGGCCGAGAGCGCCAGCCGGCGGCGGCGCTTCCATGCGGCGTACGAGCCTGCGATCAGCGCGTAGGCGACGAGGCCGAAGGCGAGGAGGAGCGCGGCGCGCCCAAGCGCAGCCATCAGGCTAGGTCTTCGACGACTTCGCCGGTGCGTACTTCGAGGGGCACTTCGTCACGAGCGAGCCGGGCTTCGCGACGAACACGCCGTTGCGGAGCGTGCCCGCCACGACCACATGGCGTCCGACCTTGAACAGGTCGGGGACGCTGCCCCGGTAGTCGACGGGAATGCGCTTGGCTGTGGTGCTGCCGATGTCCTTGAGCCGGAAGCGGAGGCCTCCGTGCGTGTAGGCGTCTCCCGTCACCGGCCCGACGACTGCGCCCACGAGCGTGACGCTGCCGCGATGCCCGGCGACCGTGCTCGGCTTCAACTGTGCGACGCCGTTGCCGGCGAGCGCCGTGTACACGACGAAGACGGCGAGGGCGGCCGCCACGGACAGAGCGATCACGAGCCGCGCAGGACTGGATCCCACGGGGGCATCGTAGCCCTCGATCGCCGTGGGGAGTGGCAGTTACCGGTGAGCTCTCAGGCGCTCTTGGGCGCCTTGGCCGGCTGGCGCCCCGGAATGCGATACCCGTGCTCGTGGCAGAGCGAGCCGGGCGCGTCCTCGGTCAGCGCGTCGCAGTACCCCTTGCCGTAGGCGGCTCGGAGAAAGGCGGCGACGACCTCGAGGTTCCACTCCGTGACGTCGAGGGTCTCGCGCCAGAGGTCGGCGAGACGCAGGTCGATGTCGAGCTCGAGCAGGTCGATCCGGGATGGGCGCTTGGGCATGCCAAAAACGTAGAAACAGGGTCGGACGGCATAGGCTGAGTGCATGGGCGAGATCCGTTTTGGACCGAGCGGTTTGCCGGAAGCGGCAACGTTCGAGGAGTCGTTCGCGGCACTCACGGCCGACGGGTACCGGGCCTGCGAGATCGGATTCGTCAGCGGCTTCTGGCTTGACTACGAGGAGGCTCCGCTGTTCGCGTCGGCGGCCGCCGCCGCCGACGTGGCGCTCTCGGTGCACGCGCCGCTCGCAGCCTTCATGGGCCATGCCGACCACGGCAAGAAGTTCAAGATGGCTCTCGGGATGCTGGACCACACCGCCGGCCTGGCTAAGGCCTGCGGCGCCAGGCTGATCGTCTTCCATCCAGGCTTCCTGCTCGGGCGCGACCGGGACCGGACCATTGCCGACGTCGTCGACCAGCTCGGCGACCTGCGCGAACGGCTCGAGGCCAAGGACCGCCTGGTCCCGTTCGGCGTGGAGGTCATGGGACGCGTCCGCGACTTCGGC
>DASQCM010000153.1:0-2534 GCA_035634675.1 Gaiellaceae bacterium | reverse complement strand
AATCGGGTGCGAACGAGGACGTCTTCGAAGCGGTGGTCTCGCACCGGCGAGACGCCCTGACCTGCGCGGCGGGTGGAGCCGAGGTACTTCTCCACCAGCGCCTTGATCTCCGCATGCGGGATCGGCGGCGGCCCGGGGCTCGGCGGCGCCGGCCGGTCCTCGACCGTGTGGACGATGAGGGCCAGGGCGCCGTCCGGCTCCAGCATGTCGTACAGGGCCTCGGCCACCCACGCCTCGTCGGTCCAGTGGAAGGACTGGCCGAAGGTGATCAGCCGGTACGGCCCCGGCGCGGCCTCCGGAAGGTCCTCGGCCACGGCCTGCACCCAGCGGATGTTCGCGATCCCCCGCTCGTCCGCGACCCTCCCGCCCTCGGCGAGCATGGCCGCGTCGGGATCGAGGCCGACCGCCTCCTCGAACAGGTGGGCGAGCCGGACGGCGAGGATGCCGGGCCCGCAGCCGCCATCGAGCAGCCGTCCGCTCCCGTCGAGGCCGAGCTCCTGAGTGAGAACGGCCTCGAGCTGCGGCGAGTAGGGCGGCCTCCCGTACCGGTAGTGGGCTGCGGCGCCCTCGAAGAGCGTGGGGTCGTACGACACGACCGGAGCATGCCCGCCGTGCTCGGGTGAGCGCTCTACGGCCGTGGGCCGATCCGAGAATAGGGTTAGACGCGTGGACGAACGCGTCCCGCTCTACGCGTCGGCGTATGCCGGCTACGGCATTCGAGAGCAAGTCAGACTGCTGACGTACGGGGACGACCTCGGGCAGTCGGGTTGGATGACCGCCGACGAGCTCGATCGCTTCGCGGACTGGCTCGGGCTCGGCGGCGGCTCGCGGCTGCTCGACGTGGGGTGTGGATCGGGCGGGCCGGCACTGCGCCTGGTCGAGCGGACCGGTACGAGCGTCGTCGGTATCGACCTGGTTGAGGAGGGCATCGCAACCGCGACGCGGCTCGCCGAGGAACTCCGCTGTGCGGACCGAGCACGCTTCGTCCAGGCGGATGCCGAACGTCCACTTCCATTTGCGGATGGGAGCTTCGACAGCGTCATCTCGATCGACGTGATGTGCCATCTCCCGGACCGCCGCGAGATCCTTCGGGAGTGGCACCGCGTGACCAGGCCGGGGGGCCGGGTCCTCTTCACCGACCCGACGATCGTCACCGGACTCGTCACCGAGAGCGAGATCGCGGACCGGAGCGCGGTGGGGATCTACGTCTTCTCCGCCGAGTCGGTCAACGAGACACTGCTCGCCGAGGTCGGATTCGAAGTCGAGCGCCGTGAGGATCTCACGGAGAACATGTCCGCGATGGCCAGCCGTTGGCGCGACGCGCGCGAGCGCTTTCGGGACGACCTGCTCGCCGACGAAGGAGTCGCGACCTTCGAGGGCATCCAACGCTTCCTCTCGGCCTGTCACCTCTTGGCGCGCGAGCGACGTCTGTCGCGCTACGCCTACCTAGCTCGACGCTGAGCGCTCGCCCCTGATCCCGTCGCGGGCGAGCCGTAGGCCGACCACGCCGACGAAGACCGCGAACACGAGCCGGAGCGTGTCGGCGGGCAGCGCGAGGGCGAGCAGCGCGCCGAGGACGCTGCCGATTGCGCCCACGGTGCCGAAGCGGAGCGCGAGCCCGAGGTCGCCGACGCCGCGGCGGCGGAGGACGAGGCTCCCCGCGATCGCCGTCGGGAGGATCACGAGCAACGAGGTCGCCTCTGCGGAGTGCTGCGAGAACCCGACCGCGAGAGTGAGGAAGGGGACGATGACCGTCCCGCCGCCGACTCCGAGCAGTCCCGAGGCGACGCCGACGACGACACCGAACGCCACGAGGACGACGTAAAGGGTCGGGCCGCTCATCCGCGGGTTCCCATTAGCACGGCGACCGCGACGAGGAAGGTGCCGAACACGACCTTGAGCAGCCTCTCGTCGATCCGCGCGAGCCAGCCGGCACCGATGCGCGCACCGACGATCGACCCCGCGGCGAGCGCGATCGCCGTCCCATACCGCACCTCGCCCGCTACGCCGTAGATCGCGATGCCGGCGATGCTGATCGGGATGATCGCGCCGAGCGAGATCGCGTGCGCGTCACGCTGGGAATAGGCGGCCCAGAGCACGAGCAGCGGCACCATGACGATGCCCCCGCCGACGCCCAGGAGCCCCGACAGGAGACCACCGCTGAGCCCGATCGCGACCAGCTGCGGATCGAGCCTGAGCGAGTGCAGGCGTGCGCGCATGGCGCGGCACACTATCGTTGGCCGATGAGCTTCTCGACGCGACCCGAGTTGCGCGGGACGTTCGGGATGGTGGCGTCCACGCACTGGCTCGCAACGGCGGCGGGGATGGCTGTGCTCGAGCAGGGCGGGAACGCGTTCGACGCCGCCGTCGCGGCCGGCTTCACGCTGCAGGTCGTCGAGCCGCATCTGAACGGTCCGGGCGGCGACCTGCCGGCGATCCTCTACGACGCGAAGAGCGACGAGGTCGTCGTGCTCTGCGCCCAGGGGACGGCGCCGCGGGCAGCGACGATCGACGCCTTCCGCGCGCGTGGGATC
>DASQCM010000152.1:0-12511 GCA_035634675.1 Gaiellaceae bacterium | reverse complement strand
GGGGCGGCGCCGGGCTCGTCGCGGCGGCGGACATCGCGATCGCCGACCCGGCAACGGTGTTCGCGTTCTCCGAGGTCAAGCTCGGGATCATCCCTGCGGTGATCTCACCGTTCGCGCTCGCGAAGATCGGAACCGGTGCGGCGCGTCGCTACTTCGTCACCGGCGAGCGCTTCGACGCGGAGACCGCGTTGCGCATCGGCCTGGTCGGCGAGGTCGCGGAGCAGCTCGATGTCGCCGTCGAGCACGTCGTCGCGGAGTTGCTCTCGGCAGGCCCGCACGCCGCGCGCTGGGCGAAGCGGCTCGTGCGCGAGCGGCCGGACGGGCCTGAGACAGCCCGCTGGATCGCCGAGCGGCGGACAAGCGACGAGGGGCAGGAGGGCCTGCGCGCTTTCCTCGAGAAGCGCTCGCCGAGCTGGCGCGGGGAGGCGTAACTCCAGACAACCGGGGAACGTTGTCCCCGAGAATGAGCTGGTCGACGTTTCTCGAGGGCGCTCCTCCGTCCGCGCACGCGGTGCAGGTCTACTCCGAGCTCTCCGAGCTCGCCGCCTCGGTCGGGAGCTTCCTCGACGCGGGCTTTCGGGCCGGCGACCCTGCGGTCGTCATCGCCGCGGCCGGCCACGCACAGGCATTTCGCGCGGAGCTCGACCGGCGCGGCCACGACGTCGAAGAGCTGCAGGCTCAGGGTCTGCTCACGTTCTGCGACGCCGAGGACACCCTCGCGTCGTTCATGGACGGCAACGTCCCGTCCGGCGAGCGCTTCGAGGAAATCGTGGGCAGCCTGCTCGACGAGGTCGCACGCCGCTTTCCCGAGCAGACGATCCGCGCCTTCGGCGAGATGGTCGACCTGCTCTCCCAGCGCGGGCAGCTGGCCGCCGCGATCGCGCTCGAGGAGCTCTGGAACCGAGCACTGGAGAGCCGCAGGTGCGCTCTACTCTGCGGGTACGAGCTCGACGTCTTCGATCTCGACACTCAGACCTCGGCGCTGCCCGAGATCTTGGGCACGCATACGCATCCACATCCCGTCGCCGACACGGCACGGCTCGCGACCGCCGTGCACCAGACACTCACCGAGGTCGTCGGCTCGGACGCGACCGCACGGCTCTACCTCCGGGTCGCGGAGGAGGTTCCCCGCACCGCGCTCCCGCGAGCCCAGGCCGTCCTCATGTGGCTCAGCCGGCACCAGCCGACGACGGCGCGGCGCGTGCTGCTGGGCGCGCGTACGCGCTACGCCGCTGCGGCCTAGCGGCAGTCGGCGCAGAGCCCGACGATCTCCACCCGGTGGTCGGTGGCGACGAAGCCGTGCCGCTTCGCGGCGGCGGACACCCAGTCGTCGAGCCCGCACTCCTGCACCTCGACCACGCGGTGGCACCGCTCGCAGAGCAGGTGATGGTGATGCTCGTCACCGCACAGCCGGTAGCACTGCTCGCCGCCGTGATGTGAGAGGACGTCGACGACGCCCTTCTCGCTCAGGAGCGCGAGCGTCCGGTAGACGGTGGCGAGGCCCGTACCGGAGTCGCGCTCGCGCAGCCGGCTCCAGAGCTGCTGCGCCGTCACGTCGTCGGGCTCGCGCGCGAGCTCTTCGAGTACCTCCATTCGACGCGGCGTCGAACGGACGCCGTTGCGCTCGAGCAATGCATTGAGGTCTTGCGGTGCAGTCGCCACGCGCCCTATCCTACCGGCGATGAGAGTGAGAACTGTTCTCGTTCTCACCGTATTCCTGGCAGGGTGCGGTGGCAGCGCGGGATCGACGAGCAGCCGCGTAGACGTCGTGGCGGCCGAGAACGTCTACGGGAACGTCGCCTCCCAGATCGGCGGCCCCCATGTCTCCGTCACGTCGATCCTCACCAACCCGAGCGCGGACCCGCATCTGTTCGAGCCCGGGACCTCGAACGGACTCGCGGTCGCGACCGCGAAGGTCGTGCTGCAGAACGGGCTCGGCTACGACGCGTTCATGACCAGGCTCGAGAACGCGTCGCCGAGCAATAGCCGGATCGTCGTGACGATGGCAGATGTTCTCGGCGTCCACGGCAAGGACGCCAACCCGCACCTCTGGTACGACGTCCCGCGGCTCGATCGGATGGCGGGGTCGATCGCCGCCGCGCTCGAGCGAGCCGATCCGCGCAATGCGTCCGCCTACCGCGCCGGCCTCGCGCAATTCGAGCGCTCGCTCGGCCCGCTCCGCCGCGAGGTGGCGACGATCCGCTCCCGCCACCCCGGCGCGCCCGTCGCCTACACCGAGCCGGTTCCCGGCTATCTCGTCACGGCGGCCGGGCTCCGCAATCTCGCTCCCGAGGACTTCACGCGGCCGCTCGAGGAAGGCACCGAGCCCACACCGGCCGCCGTCTCGGCGATGAACGAGCTCGTCGCCAAGCATCGAATTCGCGCGCTCCTCTACAACAGCCAGGCCGTCTCCCCCATCACCGGCCGCCTCCGCAATGCCGCCCGTAGCGCCGGAATCCCCGTCGTCCCCGTGACCGAGACGCTCCCGCCGGGGCTGACCTTCCAGCAGTGGCAGCTGCGCCAGGCGAAGGCCCTCGCGATCGCACTGGAGAAGCAGCGATGAGCGTCGTGGCCGTGGAGGATCTCGCGCTCCGGTTCGGCACGCGGACGTTGTTCGAGGGGCTGAGCTTCGAGCTCGAGCCCGGCGAGCTGCTCGCGGTGCTCGGGCCGAACGGAACCGGGAAGACATCGTTGATCCGGATCCTGCTCGGGCTGCTCTCGCCGAGTGCCGGCAGCGTCGCGATCGAGGGCTGTCCCCCGCGGGAGCGCTGCCATCGGATCGGCTACGTGCCGCAGCAGCGGGTCTTCGACCGCGACCTCCCGCTGCGCGGACGCGACCTCGTCCGACTCGGGCTCGACGGGCACCGCTGGGGCTTCGGGCGCCTGGGCTCCGACGATGCCGTGCGCGTCGACGCTGCCCTCGCCGAGGTGGGAGCGACGAGCTACGCGGACGCCCAGGTCGGGCTTCTCTCCGGCGGAGAGCAGCAGCGGCTGCGCGTCGCGCAGGCGGTCGTCGCCGATCCGCTTCTGATCCTTGCGGACGAGCCGCTCCTCTCCCTCGATCTCGCCAGCCAGCGGGACGTCGTCGAACTCCTCGACGGGCGCCGCAGGGCCGCCGGCACGCCGGTCGTCTTCGTCACCCACGACGTCAACCCCGTCCTACACACCGTCGACCGCGTCCTCTACCTCGCACCCGACGGCTGGGCAGTCGGCACGCCCGACGAGGTCATGACCTCGGAGACGCTGTCGGATCTCTACGGGACGGAGGTGGACGTCCTGCGCGTCCGCGGGCGCGTCGTCGTCGTCGGGACGCCCGACGACCAGCACGTCCACCACGTCGAGAACGGGCACGCGCACTGATGTTCACCCAGCTCCTTGCCCAGCACTTCGTCCACACGGCGCTCTGGGCCGGCGCCGTCGTAGCCGTCGTCTCGGGCGTGATCGGCGTCTTCGTCGTGACCCGCGGGATGAGCTTCGCGGTGCATGCGATCTCGGAGCTCGGATTCACGGGCGCCGCGGGAGCGCTCGTCGTCGGGCTCGACCCTGTGATCGGCGTGCTCGGCGGCTCGCTGCTCGTCGGCCTCGTGCTCGGCCTTCTCTCGCTGCGCGGCCGCGAGCGCGACAGCGCGATCGGCGCCGTGCTCGCGTTCGGCCTCGGCATCGGCGTCCTGTTCCTCTCGCTCTACCAGGGCTACGCGACGGAGGCGACGAACCTCCTCTTCGGGAGCATCGTCGGCGTCTCCGACTCGCAGCTCCTGACGCTCGCGATCGTGGCAGCGATCGTCCTCGTCGGCGTGGCCGTGCTCTACCGGCCGCTGCTCTTCTCGAGCGTCGATCCGGAGATCGCGGCCGCGCGAGGCGTGCCGCTGCGGGCGCTCTCGGTCGGGATCTTCCTCCTGCTCGCGCTGACGACGGCCGAGGCGATCCAGGTGGTGGGAGTCCTGCTCGTGCTGACGCTCGTCATCACGCCCGCCGCCGCCGCGCAGCACCTGACGCGACGGCCCGGGTTCGCGCTGCTGCTCAGCGTCGCGATTGCGCTCGTCTCGACCGAGGGCGGGATCCTCCTCTCGCTCCTGAAGCCGTGGCCGACGAGCTTCTTCATCACCACGATCTCGTTCACCGCCTACCTGGGCGCGCGAGCCTACGGGCTGGGTCTCAGGCCGCGATTGCGGCCGGCCGGAGCTACGGGCCCAGGCTGGCGAGGAGCTGGCGCGTGACGTGCAGGTACGTCTGGGCCGCGGCGAGCCGCCCGGCGGCGGCGACCGTGATCTTGTAGTCGACGGCGCGGAGAGGCAGCGGGGTCCTGAACTCGCCGTCCGCGTTGAGGATCGGGTGGGCAACCACGCGCCAGTCCCCGCGAACGCGGCGCCAGACCTGCACGGGAGCGCTCGGTCGCGGCAGCACCTTGCCGCTTAGCACTTTCGCCGACAACGCCTGGACCCGTACTCGCGGCGCGACGGCGACCGAGACCGACGTCCCGTTCGTCCCGGCAAGTGCGACACGGAAGGTGGTGCTCGCGTGCAGGTCGAGGGAGAGCGCGGAGCCGCCGTTCTGCACGCGCCCGACGGTGCGCCAGGGGCCGCCGGCGGCGCGCTGCATGAGGGTCGCTCCGTCCACGTTCGCCGCGCGCGCCACGACCCGGACCGGATTGCCGTAGAGCACGTGCGAACTGGTCGCCTTCAGGCTCAGCGAGCCGATCGAGAACCAGTTCGAGCGCAGGCCCAGCGCCTGCTCCACGCGTTCGCCGCTGCGCGTCGCGACGGAGCCCGAGGCGAGCCGGAAGTCGACCGAGTCGGCGCGCCAGCCGTCGTCCCGGTGGATCCGGGCCGACTCGATCGCACTCCCGAGGCCGAGCCGCCCGGCGAGCGTTCCCGCGGACATCTCGAACGGCCCCCAGTCGTGGTGCGGCGAGTAGGTGTCGTACGGATCCGGGACCGAGACCAGGTACGGCACCGGCGCCGTGCCCGGCCACGCGTCCTGCACCGACTCGGTGCGTCCGCCCGAGCTCGAGGAGTAGTACGTCCGCGCGACCTGGCCGCCCCAGGTCACGACCTGGCCGAGCGTCTTGTACACCGCTTCGTCGGAGCGCGGCCGCTCCGCCGTCACGCCCCCGTAGACCTGGTCGCTCGTGGTCGGCACCACGTCGTAGAAAGCGTTCGGCCGCAGTTGCGAGACCGCGTACGAGCGGGCGGCGACCGCCTGCGCCTCGAGCGCCGCGAGCGGCCAGTGCGACGGCGATTCCGACGGGACGACTCCGCGCAGATAGGTGTCGAGCGAGAGCGAGTTGACGACGGAGACGTGGCCACCCTGGTTGCGCACCACGAGCGTGCCGTGGTACGGGCGGCCGTCGAAGGTGAGCGGGGCGCGCGGGCAGTCGAAGACCGCGAGGTGGCCGAACGAGAGCCCGGTCCCGTTGCGCTTCACCGGCAGGGAGAGCTTCGGGCCGACGCCGTAGTTCCCGGGGGCGAGCTTGCGCGTCAGGCGACGTCCGTCGGTGACGCGCATCGGCGTGGCGCACCCGATGGTGACGACACCGGCGCCCTGGGTCAGCAAGACGCGGACCTGCGGCTCGCCTTCCTGGCCGATCTTCGTGCCCGGGTAATAGTGCGAAAGGATGCGCTTGTAGTTCCAGCCGTGGAGCGCGTACCCGTATGCGCCCCACTGGCTCATGCCGACTCCGTGCCCCCAGCCGTGACCGGTGACGATGAGCGCCGTGCCGGCGCGTGCGGTGCCGGTGACGGCCGCGCAGGCGGCGGCAGCCAGGGCAACCGCAGCCCCGAGCCTCACGAGCACGCCGATTCCCGTTCCACGTCCAAGGCGGGTCAGACGGGAGAGTAAAGGGGAACGCGTCAAATCGGACCAGACGTCAGTCCGGGGCGGCCTAGACTCACCCGATGCGCAGGCTGCTCGTCGCGAACCGGGGTGAGATCGCGCTGCGCATCTTCCGCGCCTGCAGAGCCGAGGGCGTCGAGACGGTGGCCGTCGTTGCGCCCGATGACCGCGGAGCGCTCCATGCCGAGTCCGCCGACGCGGCCGTCGAGATCGCGTCCTACCTCGATCCCGCCGAGCACGTCCGCGCCGCGCGGGAGACTGACGCTGACGCCGTCCACCCGGGTTACGGCTTCCTCTCCGAGAGCGCGGAGCTCGCCGAGGCGGTGCTCGAGGCCGGGCTCACGTGGGTCGGCCCGCCCCCGGCGGCGCTGCGGGCGGGCGGCGACAAGCTCGCCGCCAAGGAGACCGCGCGCGCCGCCGGAGTCCCGGTCCTGCCGAGCGGGACTCCGGAGGAGATCGGCTTTCCGCTCCTCGTCAAGGCGGCGGCCGGCGGCGGCGGGCGCGGCATGCGCGTCGTGCGGGCCGAGGGCGAGCTCGACGAGGCGCTTGCCGCAGCACGGCGCGAGGCAGCCGCGGCGTTCGGCGACGACACCGTCTTCTGCGAGCGATACCTCGAGCGGCCGCGCCACGTCGAGATCCAGTTGCTCGCCGACCGGCACGGCACCGTGGCGGCGCTCGGCGAGCGCGACTGCTCCATCCAGCGCCGCCACCAGAAGGTGCTGGAGGAGTCGCCGTCCCCCGCGCTCGATCCGGAGCTGCGCACGCGAATGAGCGACGCGGCCGTCGCGTTCGCGCGCGCGATCGGCTACGAGAGCGCCGGCACGGCCGAGTTCGTGCTCGACGGCCGCGACTTCTGGTTCCTCGAGCTCAACGCCCGGATCCAGGTCGAGCATCCCGTGACCGAGCTCGTGACCGGGGTCGACATCGTGCGCGAGCAGCTCCGCATCGCGTCCGGCGAGGCCCTGTCCAACCTGGTAACAGACTGTTACTTGCGCGGGCACGCGGTGGAGGTGCGGCTATACGCCGAGGATCCGCGCTCGTTCCTGCCCCAGGCCGGCACGCTCGAGCGGCTGCGGCTGCCGGGAGGGATCCGCGTCGACTCCGGCGTGCGGGAGGGGGACGAGATCGGCACCGCGTACGACCCGATGATCGCCAAGCTGATCGCGGCGGGCGACACGCGCACGGAAGCGTTCGACCGGCTGGCCGAGGCGCTGCGCGAGACGGAGATCCGCGGCGTCACAACGAACCTCCCCTTCCTCCGGTGGCTCGTCGCGCATCCGCTCGTCCGCGCGGGCCGCGTCACGACCGCGTTCCTGACCGAGAACCCGCCCCTGTCGGAACCGCCGCCGCGCACGCCGACTGCGGTCTGGAGCGAGCCGTGGCGACTGAACCTCCCGGCCCCCCCGCCGCAGCCGGCGCCCGACGTCGACACTGCGGCTGCCGGTCAAGCGGCCGGCGGACAGGAGCAGTCGAACGTCGTCGCGCCGATGCCCGGGACGGTGATCCGCGTGCTCGTCGAGCCGGGCGCGGCCGTCGCCGCCCGCCAGCCGCTCGTCGTGCTCGAGGCGATGAAGATGGAAACGCCGCTCGTCTCCCCGTACGAGGCGACCGTCCGCGCCGTCCACGTCGGCGAGGGCGACCGGGTCGCGGGTGGTGCGGTGCTCGTGGAGCTGGAGGAGTGATGCACGCCGAGCGGCTGGAAGATGCAGCGGAGTTTCTCACCGAGGCCGGCCCGTTGCTGCTTGCCGACGAGGCGCGCCACAACCTCATTCTCGGGATAGCCGGGACGATCCGCGACTCGTCCGACGTCTATCCGCTGCGGAGCCTCTGGGTCGTCCGCAAGGAGGGCCGGCCTGTCGCAGCTGCGATCCGGACGCCGCCGTACAACCTCATCCTCGCCCGGCCCGAATCGCCCGTGGCGCTCGAGGCGCTCGCCGACGGGATCGCCGAGGAGCTTCCGGGTGTCAACGGCTGCGTGCCGGAGGCGGAGGAGTTCGCCGAGCTCTGGGCCGAGCGGAGCGGCGCACGGCCGCGCACGAACATGCGCCAGGGCATCTACGCGCTCCAGCAGGTGCGGCCGCTGCCTGCCGTGCCGGGCTCGGCGCGCGTCGCGACGCTCGACGACCGCGACCTCGTCCTGCGCTGGTGGATCGCCTTCGGCGACGAGGTGCTCCACGAGGGAGGGCCCGGCCGCGAGAATGCCGAGGCGATGGTCGGACACCGGCTCGCAGCGCGGGGGCGCGGATTCCTCCTCTGGGAGGACGCCGGAGACGTCGTCTCGATCGCCGGCTGGGGCGGAGCGACGCCGAACGGGATCCGCATCGGCCCCGTCTACACGCCCCCCGAGCTGCGCCGCCACGGCTACGCGACGGCACTGACGGCCGACCTCTCGCAGAGCCTGCTCGACGGCCGCCTCTTCGACGGCGGCCGTCGCTTCTGCTTTCTCTACACCGACCTGGCGAACCCGACCTCCAACGCGATCTACGAGCGAATCGGCTATGTCCGCGCAGCGGAATCCGCCGAGATCCTCTTCGAGCGCGGCTAGAACAACTTCTGCAGCTTCATCGCGGCACCCATGTCCCCCTTGAGCTTGAGCTTGCCCGTCATGTAGGCGCTCGTCGGGTTCTGCTCGCCGGAGATGATCTTCTCGAACACCTCCTGGGAGGCGCTGATGGTGACGTCCGCTGCGTCCCCCATGCCTTCCGTGACGCTGACGGCGCCGTCCGTGACCTTCACCGTCCACTGCCCCGCGCCCTCGATGTCGAAGCCGTATGAGTTGTTCATGCCGGCTGTCTTCGACGTGTCGGCGCGGGCGGGAAGACCCTCGAAGAACTCCTGCACGGTGCCTGCCATCTAACGCTCCTTGTCGGGGATCCGGGCGAGTTTATTCGCCGCCGCAACCCCCGCAGCGTTTACCATCGCGCTCCGATGACCAAGGTCGAGATTGCGCTGCCGGGGCAGGCTGGCGCCGACGCGCTTGCAATCCCCGTCGCGCAACCTCTCGGGGGAGACGGCGCCAGGATCGTGGACGAGAAGCTCGGCGGCCGGCTCGCGCGACTCGGCGAGAGCGGCGAGCTGCGCGGCGAGCGTGGCGAGGCCGTCGTCCTCTTCCTCGACGGCGAACTCGAAGCGCCGCGCCTCGTCGCGGCCGGGGTCGGCAAGCGCGACGAGGTCGACTCCGATGCGCTGCGCACGGCGGGCGCTGCAACCGCGCAGGCGCTGTCCCGGGTCGGTGGCACCCTCGTCTGGCTGCTTGACGCGTCGCTGCCCGTGCCGCTGCCGGAGCAGGCCGCCGCGCTCGTCGAGGGCACGATCCTCGGCTCCTACTCGCCCGGGCACTGGAAGTCGAAGGACGATATACGGGCGCCGGAGCGGATCGTCATCGGCCACTCCGACGACCCGGAGCTGAGGGCGGCCGTGGAGCGGGCGGCGATTCTGGCCGACCAGGCGAACCGGGCGCGCGACCTCTCGAACATGCCGCCGAACGAGCTCACGCCGCACACGCTCGGCGAGAAGGCGAAGCAGCTCGCGGCCGAACACGAGCACCTGACCGCGGAGGTCCTAGGAACCCGCGAGCTCGACGACCTCGGCATGGGCGCGCTGAGCGCCGTCGGCCGCGGCAGCCGCAACGAGCCGCGCCTGATCGTCCTCCGCTACAACCCGCCCGGTGCGCGCGACGACCTCCTGCTCGGGCTCGTCGGCAAATCGATCACGTTCGATGCCGGCGGCATCTCGATCAAGCCGTCCGGCGGAATGCAGGACATGAAGGGGGATATGTCAGGCGGCGCCGGAACGCTGCACGGGATCGGCGCCCTCGCCGCGCTCGGCACTCCCGTGCGCGCGATCGCAGTTCTCGCCGCGGCCGAGAACCTTCCGGGCGGCGACGCGTTCCGGCCAGGCGACATCCTCCGCGCCGCGAACGGCAAGACGATCGAGGTGATCAACACCGACGCCGAGGGCCGCCTCGTTCTCGCCGACGCACTCTGGTACGTCCGCCGCGAAGGGGCGACGCACGTGCTCGACCTCGCCACGCTCACCGGAGCGATGGAGCTCGCGCTGGGCGACCTCTACGGCGGCGTCTTCGCCAACGACGAGGAGTGGCGCGACCGGATCGTCGAGGCCGGGCAGCGCAGCGGTGACCTCGTCTGGCCGTTCCCGCTCAATCCACGCTTCCGCCGCTACATCGACTCGGCGTTCGCGGACATGAAGAACGGCTCGACGCTGCGCCAGGCAGCCCCGGCGCTCGCCGCCGAGTTCCTGCACGAGTTCGCCGGCGACGGCCCCTGGGCCCACGTCGACATGGCCGGCCCGGCCTTCCTCGAGCGCAGCCGCGGCGACTACCTGCGCGTACCCGGCGGCACCGGCTACGGCGTCCGGCTCATCGCCGAGCTCGGCCAGACGCTCGCGTGAACTTCGACCTTTCGGACGAGCAGGAGCTCGTCCGCCGCACCGTCCGCGACTTCGCGGAGACGAAGGTGGCTCCTGTTGCGGAGGAGCTCGACCGCGAGGCTCGCTTCCCGTACGACCTCGTCAGGGAGCTCGGGGAGCTGGGGCTGATGGGCCTGCCGGTGCCGGAGGAGTACGGCGGCGCGGGCGGCGACACCGTCTCGTACGCGATTGCGATCGAGGAGCTGACGCGAATCGACTCCTCCGTCGCGATCACGGTCGCGGCGCACGCCTCGCTCGGGACGATGCCGATCCTCCTCTTCGGCAACGAGGAGCAGAAGCGGGAGTGGCTGCCGCGTCTCGCGTCGGGCGAAGGGCTCGGCGCCTTCGGGCTGACAGAGCCGGACGCAGGCTCCGACGCAGGCGCGACGCGGACGAAGGCTGAGCTGAGCGACGGCGAGTGGGTGATCGACGGCTCGAAGATCTTTATCACGAACGCCGGCACGGAAATCACCGCCTGCGTCACCATCACCGCCCGCACCGGCGAGGACGAGATCTCGAACCTCATCGTCCCGAACGGCACCGACGGATACGTGATCTCTGCCCCGATGCACAAGCTCGGCTGGCGGGCGTCGGACACGCGGGAACTCTCGTTCCGCTCGTGCGCCGTGCCGGAGGGGAATCTGCTCGGCCCGCGCGGCCAGGGCTTCCATCAGTTCCTCGAGATCCTCGACGGCGGCCGGATCTCGGTGGCGGCGATGGGCGTCGGCCTCGCGCAGGGCGCGTACGACCTGGCGCTCGCATACGCGAAGGAGCGGCACCAGTTCGGGAAGCCGATCGCGGCCTTCCAGGCGATCCAGTTCCAGCTCGCGGACATGTCGACCGAGATCGAGGCGGGCCGGCAGCTCGTCTACCGCGCCGCGTGGCTCAAGGACGAGGGCAAGGAGTTCGCGCTCGCGGCCGCGCAGGCGAAGCTCTTCACGGGGATCCTCTCCAACCGGGTGGTGAACGCAGCGCTCCAAATTCACGGCGGCTACGGCTTCATGGACGAGTTCGCGATCTCACGGCTCTACCGCGACCAGAAGATCCTCGAGATCGGCGAGGGCACCAACGAGGTGCAGCGGATGGTGATCGCGAAGCAGCTCGGGCTCTGACGTGAGCCAGTAACCGGCACAATCGACTCGTGATTCCGGTTCTCGCCGCCGCGGTCGCAGCGATTCTCTTTGCGCAAGCGGTAGTGCGGCTGCGCCGCCGCGGTCGCGCGGACAAGGCCGGCTGGGATCGTATCGCGCTGTTCGCAGCCGGGCTCGGCGTGAGCCTGTTCGCGGTCGTCGGGCCGCTCGACCGGCTCGCCGACGACAAGCTGCTCGCGGCCCACATGGGCCAGCACGTACTGATAGGCGACCTCGGCCCGGCGCTCATGGTGACTGCGGTGCGCGGGCCGCTGCTCGTCTTCCTCCTCCCCGCCGCGATCCTCGCTCCGCTTGCCCGCAACGGCCGCGTCAGGGCCGTGGTCGGCACGCTGCTCCGCCCGCGTGTCGCCTTCTCGCTCTGGGCGGCGAACCTCGCCATCTGGCACGTGCCGTACCTCTACGACCTCGCGCTCAGGCACGAGAGGCTCCACAACTTCGAGCACGTCTGCTGGGTGTTCACCGGGATCCTCGTCTGGACGCTGCTCGTCGATCCCGGGTCGCACCGGCGGCTGACCGTCGCCGGACGCGTCGCGCTCGCCGCGTCGATGTTCGCCGCGGGGCAGATCCTCACGGACGTGCTCGTCTTCTCCTTCACGCCGCTCTACCCGGCGTACCACGGCGCCTACGGGATCTCGGCGGTCACCGACCAGCAGCTCGCGGGGATCGTGATGATGGTCGAGCAGCTCGCGACGCTCGGGACGTGCGTAGCGCTCCTCCTACGGCCGCGCTGGCGCCGCAGCGTGGCGGGCGCCCTCGCCGGATCGCCCACGTGAGCGCCACCTCCTTCAGCTGGGAACCGCTCTTCCTCGCGCTCGCCGCCGGCGCCGCCGCTCTCTACTGGCGAGCAGCCCGCACCGATTCGCCGCCGACCTGGCGCCTCGTCGCCTTCGTGTCCGGCCTGTTCCTGATCGGCGCCTCCCTCAACTCACCGCTGGAGACGATCGCCGCCCGCTACCTCCTGCTCATCCACCTGCTCCAGAACGCGCTCATCGCCGACGTCGCGCCCCTCCTCGTCCTGCTCGGCCTGACGCCGCGGATGAAGGAGCAGATCGGCCGCCGCGGCGGCGACCGTCTACGGGCGCGCTGGATCCTGCCGCTCT
>DASQCM010000151.1:0-4646 GCA_035634675.1 Gaiellaceae bacterium | reverse complement strand
ACGCGCCGAGCAGCGCGGCGCGCGCGGCAGTGAACACCGCGTCCTCCCGCGGCACGACGTCGGGAAGCGCCTGTCGCGACTCCGGCGTCGCCACCTGTGTCTCCGGGATCACTGCGATCGGCAGCGCGGGAAGGTCGTCGGCGACCCGCGCGATGTGGCCGTCCCAGGTCAGGCAGACACCGCCCGCGAGCGCCGGCGCGAGATTGTCCGCATGTCCTTCGAGCGGGAGACCCGCCTCGAGCAGCTCCTCCTCGCTCGGCTGGACGCCGGCGGCCCAGGCTCCTGCGACGAGGCCGAGCGCAACGGTCGCCGCGCTCGAGCCGAGGCCGCGCTCGCGCGGGATGCGGCTCGTCCACTCGAAGGCCCACTTCGCCGGCGACGCGTAGAGCGAGAAGGCGCGCACGCCGAGATGGGACTCGTCGGCGCCGTCCCCCTCGGTGAGCTCGAGCTCGTTCCAGAGCTCGAGGGCGGCTCCGGCGACGTCGAAACCGGGGCCGAGATTCGCGGTCGTGGCGGGCGCGCGGAACCGCGTCATCGTTCGACCGCGGCCGGATCCTTCAGCCCGTGCCCGGTGACCACGCAGACGACGGTCTCGCCGTCGCGGGCGCTGCCTCGCGCGAGCCCGGCGATGCCCGCCGCGGACGCAGGCTCCGAGAACACGCCCTCCTGGGTCCGCAGGAGGCTCCACGCGTGGAGGATCTCGTCGTCGTCGACGGTGATGATCGACCCGCCGGAGCGTTCGATCGCCTCGTGCACCCACTTCTTGTGCACCGGCTCGGTGATGCGGATCGCAGACGCCACCGTGTCCGGCCGCCGGACCGCCTCGACCGGGTGCAGCCGCGGCAGGCTGCCGACAAGCTCGTCGAAGCCGCGCGCGACGGCGCGGGTGTTTCCGCCGCCGCCGTACGGCAGCGTGACAACGTCGGGAATGCGTCCGAGCTGCTCGGCGATCTCAGCGGAGACGGTCATCTGTCCCTCGATGCGGTCGTCGCTGCCGCCGGAGTTGACGAACGCAGACCCCGACTCGGATGCGAGCTGCTCGGCGTGCGCGAACGCGTCCGCGAACGAGCCGTCGATCTCGACGATGTGTCCGCCGACCGCGCGCACCTGCACGAGCTTGGAGGCAGCGATTGCGCCCGCAGGAACGACGATCACCGACCCGATTCCGGCGCGCGCCGCGTAGGCGGCACACGACGCTGCCGTGTTCCCGGTAGACGCGCAGACGAGCCGGGTGACGCCGCGTTCCAGGGCCCGCGTCGTCGCGACCGACATGCCGCGGTCCTTGAACGAGCCCGTGGGATTGGCGCCTTCCCACTTCAGCCAGAGATCGACGCCGAACCGCTCGCCGAGCCGCGGCGCGGCGAGCAGCGGCGTGTTCCCCTCGCCGAGCGTCACCTTCACGCAGCGATCACCGGCGCGATGAACGGTCGGCCAAGCACCTCCGGCGAGGCTGCGAGCTCGTCGAGCGCGGCTTCCACCGAGCCGATCCTCGCATCGTGGAGCACGAGATCGAGCGCGGCTCGACCGGGCTCGAGGTGCTGGACGAGCTGCGCGATCGAGACCTCGTGCCGGGCAAAGGTGGTCGCGGCGTGCCCGAGGACGCCGGGCTGGTCGGCGACCTCGAGGTGCGCGTAGAAGGGAGCCCTCCAGCCGGCGGGGTCGAGCCTCGGCAGCTCGCGCCAGCACGCGTCGTTCTGGAGAAAGCCGGTGCCGGAGGTGCCGACGACGCTGACGAGGTCGGCGACGACTGCGGACGCCGTCTCCACTCCGCCGGCCCCGGGACCGCCGAGCGTGACTTCGCGGATCGCGTCGCCCTGCAGCACGACCGCGTTCGAGCTTCCCTCGACGCCTGCGAGGGGGTGGGCCCGCTCGACGAGCGCCGGCTGCACGCGAACGTCGACGGCATCGTCCGCGAGCGTGGCGATCCCGATCAGCTTCACCGCCATGCCGAATGCAGCGGCCGCGGCGACGTGCGCAGGCTCGATCGCTTCGATTCCGCTACACGCCACGTCGTCGAGCGCGACACGCGAGCCGAAAGCGACCGTCGCGAGGATCGCCATCTTCGCCGCCGCGTCGGCGCCGCTGACGTCGTCGGTGGGGTCGGCTTCGGCGAAGCCGAGGGACTGCGCCTCGGCAAGCGCCTCGGCGTACGTCCCGCCTCGTTCCATCCGCGAGAGGACGAAGTTCGTCGTCCCGTTGACGATGCCGAGAATGCGGTGGACGTTCTCCGCGACGAGCGACTCGCGCAGCACCTTCACGACGGGCACTGCCGCGCAGACCGAGGCCTCGAACCGCAGCTGGACGCCCGCCTCGGACGCGATGGCGAACAGATCCGCACCCTCGCGCGCCACGAGCTGCTTGTTCGCCGACACCACGGGCTTGCCCGCCCTCAGGAGCTCCCTGACGTATCCGCCGGCGGGGTCGATCCCGCCCATCAGCTCGGCGACGACGTCGATGCGAGTGTCGTCACGCAGCGCGACGAACTCGTTGGTGAGCACCCCCTCGCCCGGGACGAAGCCGCGCTCCTTCGCAGGATCCCGCACGAGCGCGCGCACCACGGTCAGCCTGTGCCCGGTCGCGCGCTCGATCTCGTCGGCGCTCTCGGTGAGCATCCGCGAAACGGCCGAGCCGACCGTGCCGTAGCCGAGGAGGCCTACGCCGACGTCAACGGACGCCATGCCGTGTCGAGCACTCTCTCCGCGATCTGAACGGCGTTCAACGCGGCGCCCTTGTTCAGGTTGTCGCAGGCGAGGAACAGGACGAGCCCGTTCTCGCCCGCGCGGTCCCGTCGCACCCGGCCGACGAGCACGTCGTCCGTCCGGGCGGCGGCGGCCGGCGTCGGAGCGTCGACCAGCTGCACCGACGGAGCCTCCCGGAGCAGCCGCTCAGCCTCCTGCGGCGGCAGCTCGTCCTCGAGCGCGATCCAGACTGCCTCCGCGTGGCCGACGAGCACCGGCACGCGGACCGTGGTAGCGCTGATCGGCAGCTCCGGCAGCTCGAGCACTTTCCGAGTCTCCGCCCGAATTTTCGACTCCTCGTCCGTCTCGTCGTCCTCCCACTCCCAGTCGAAGCCAACGTCGTGCTCCTCGACGGGCTCCTGCCTCAACCGCTCGGCTCGTGCGGCTCCCTTGCCCGAGGCGGCCTGGTAGGTCGAGACACGCACGCTGCGCAGCCCGGCGGCGTCGTGCAAGGGCTTGAGCACGCAGGTGAGCGGGATCGTGCAGCAATTCGGATTCGCGAGGATCGATTCGTGCTCGGCGACCCGGTCGCCGTTCACCTCGGGCACCACGAGCGGGATGCCCGGCTCGAGCCGGTAGGCCGACGACTTGTCGATCGCGACGGCTCCGCCGCGGACGGCGTGGGGGACGAGCTCACGCGAGGCGGCCGTCCCGACCGAGAACAGCGCGACGTCGATGCCACCGGCGGCGAGCGCGTCAGGCGTCGCCTCCTCGACGACCGTGCCGTCGGTGAGCGTCGACCCGGCCGAGCGCGCGGATGCGAAGGCGCGCACGTTCTCGAAGCCGCGCTCGCGCAGGATCCGCACCGCCACGGTCCCGACGGCGCCCGTCGCACCGACCACGGCAACGCGCGCCTCACGCATCGACGCGCTCCTCGGCGAAGACCCGGAACTTTTCGTGGACCGCCTGCACGGCCCGCTCGACGTCTCCCGCGCGCACGACGCAGGAGACGCGGATCGACGACGTGGAGATGATCTCGATGTTGATTCCCGCCTCCGCGAGGGCCTCGAACATGTCGGCTGCGACGCCGGGATGGCTCTTCATTCCGGCTCCGACGAGCGAGACCTTGGCGACGTCGTCGTCGAGGTCGATCGACGCTGCGCCGATGTCGGCGGCGAGCTTGTCGAGGATCGGCCCGGCGGTCGGGAGGTCGCTCTTGGGCAGCGTGAAGGAGATGTCGGTCGTGCCCTCGGTGGAGACGTTCTGCACGATCATGTCGATGTTCACGCCCGAGTCTGCGAGTGCGCGAAAGACGCGCGCGGCGATGCCGGGGGTGTCGGGCACCGCGACGATCGTTGCCTTCGCTTCGGAGACGTCGTGGGTGACGCCGGACACGATCGCCCTCTCCAGCATCAGCTCTCCTTCCTCGGCGATCCACGTACCCTCGCTGTCGCTGAACGAAGGGCGCACGTGGAGCGGCACACCGTACCTGCGTGCGATTTCGACCGACCGCGCCATCATCACACGGGCGCCCGTTGCCGCCATCTCGAGCATCTCTTCGTAGCTGACCGTCCGGAGCTTCAGGGCGTTGGGGACGATTCGCGGGTCGGCGGTGAAGACACCCTCGACGTCGGTGAAGATCTCGCAGGCGCCGCCGAGCGCGGCAGCGAGCGCCACTGCCGTTAGATCCGAGCCGCCCCGGCCGAGCGTGGTCACGTCGTGGGAGTCCGCCGACACTCCCTGGAAGCCGGCCACGAGCGCGATCCTCCCGGCGTCCAGAGCCTCGTTGATCCGGGTCGCGCGCACCTCCGCGATCTTCGCCTTGCCGTGGACGGTGTCGGTGACGATGCCCGCCTGCGATCCCGTGAGCGAGATCGCCTCCTGGCCGAGATCGTGGACGGCCATTGCGCAGAGCGCGTTCGAGATCCGCTCGCCGACCGAGATGAGCATGTCGTACTCGCGAGGGTG
>DASQCM010000150.1:0-16536 GCA_035634675.1 Gaiellaceae bacterium | reverse complement strand
ACGACTCCGCCGGGGGACACGCAGGCACGCTGTCCCAGGTCGCTCTGGGCGTGCCGGGCTTCGCCGGCACCGCCTTCGGCTTCAACGGCCGGACCAGTTACGTGTCCGTCCCTTCCGCCGCCGACCTTAACCCAGGCAGGGCGAACATCGTCCTCACCCTGCGCCTCAAGACGACGGACGTCCCAGGGCTGCCGCCGAGGGACGCCGACCTGATCCGGAAAGGGGCGTACGCGCCCACGACTTCCGAGTACAAGGTCGAGCTGCAGCACTCTGGCCAGGCGTCGTGCGGCTTCGAGGGCTCCGCGGGCTACGGCGAGCTGATCGCAGGACCGCGCCTCAACGACGGGAAGTGGCACAAGGTCCAGTGCATCAAGGCCCCGACCGCGATCGAGCTCGTCGTCGACGGCAAGACGTTCGCGCGGCCTGCCAACGTGGGCTCGATCTCAAACAAGGCCCCGATGGTGATCGGGAGTCGGCCCGGCGGCGACTGGTACTCGGGCGATCTGGACGAGCTCACGATCCAGATCGGCTGAGACCCGTTGGGGATCAGACCAACGCGGATGACCCGCGTTCGCGGAAGCTCAGGCCGAACCGGCTGAACAACGAGACGTCCGCCGTCAGTGGCCCATCGTCCTCCGCGTCGCGTGGAGCCTCGCGGGCGACCCCGAGCCAGTGGTAGACGACTAGGCAGCAACGGCTGCTTGTTCTACCGCGCCGGCACGGAGTTCCACGTCTGCGCGAGCCCGTCTGCGAGGATCGTCCCCGCCCGCCAACTGAGCTCGCGCTCGGCGCGCGACGCGTCGAGGACGCTGCGGCGGAGATCGCCGGGCCGCTCGGGGGCGAACCGAGGCGCCCGGTGTTCGCTCCTCGCTGCCTCCGCGCAGAGCGCGTGCAGCTCGAGGATGCTCGTCTCGGTTCCGGTGCCGACGTTGAAGACGCCGCCCCCATCCGCCGACATCGCCGCGAGCAACGCGTCGACGACGTCGCCGACGTAGACGAAGTCGCGGGTCTGATTGCCGTCGCCGAAGATTTCGACGGCTCCACCGTCGCGCAACCGTTCGAGAAAGATGGCGACGACCCCGCCCTCGAGCGAAGCCTGCTGCCGCGGCCCGAAGACGTTCCCAAGCCGGCAGGCCACGTGGCTCGTCCCGTGCAGCCGGTTCCAGGTCGCGAGGTACTCCTCGCCAGCGAGCTTCGACGTACCGTAGGGCGAGAGCGGCCGGCGTTCGTCCTCCTCGCGTGCGGGGCGCTCGCAGTCGCCGTAGATCGCTCCTCCCGTCGAGGTGAAGACGATCCGGGCGCCCACCGAGCGAGCCGCTTCGAGGACGCGGATCGTGCCGATGACGTTCACCGCCGCATCGTGCGCGGGCTGTTCGACGGAGGTGCCAACATCGGCCTGTGCCGCGAGGTGGAAGATCGCCTCGGGTTGCACCGCTGTCGCGACGTCCACCAGCCCTTCGCTGCGGATGTCGAGCGCGTGAAGCGTGGCTCCCTCGGACACGTTTTCGCTGCGGCCGCTCGACAGGTCGTCGACGACGTGCACCTCGTCACCCCGCGCGACTAGCGCATCCGAGACGTGCGAGCCGATGAAGCCCGCGCCGCCGGTGACGATCACCCGCATCGCTGCGTATCGTAGGCCGAGCTGTACTCAGCGGCCAGCGCGAAGCAGGCGGAAGGCGGGCGCCATCGACAGCGCCGAGGCGGCCTTCCCGAGGTGTCCGCGCAGCCCGAACAGGTCCTCGGTCGTGCGCAGCAGGGAGTAGTGGGAGAAGGCTGCGGCGGAGCGCATTCCGCGCCGAACGGAGGGACTGATGACGAGGGTGGCGAGATGGTCGCAGTCGAGCGCCGGGCAGAGCGTGTTCTCGAACGTCGCGTCCTCGTCCCATGTGACGAAGACGGCAGTCTTCCCTGAGGCGTACGCCTTCGAGGCGAGGATCTTCTTCATCCAGCGCCGCAGGAACCTGTCGCTTAGCGGCGGGTCGACGTCGCCGCACGGCCGCGAGCAACCGGGCTTCGTCGTGCCGCCGTCATCGTTCGGGCCCACGAACGCAAACGCCGGCAGCTTGCCCGACGCCAGGGCGTGCGCAAGCGGCCCCTTGTGCACGGTTCCGAGCGGCAGGTCCCAGCGAGAGCAGTCGCGTCGGATGTTCGCGTAGAAGATGACCGGCTCGTGGTGGGCGGTGTAGACGGGATTGCTACTGGGGTGATCCGACCGGTAGCAATTGCGCGGCATGCTCTCCGAGTAGCTTCGCCACTGCAGATGAGCCGACCGGACCTGCGAGAAGATGCTCGGCACGCGGAGCGCTGGGGAGGAGTCGCCGGTCACCCCCCACGTCCTACCCGAGGTCATCGCGATGTAGTTCGGAAGCGAGGGGTCCCCGACGCCGTAGTAGCGCGTGGCGAGGCCACACGATGCCGCGAGCCGATTCGTGTAGGGAAGGTGGCGGTTGCCGACCACCTGGTGGTAGCCCTGGTTCTCGAAGACGATCCAAATCACGTGCGCGTAGCGACGCGGCGGCGCGGCGCCGCGGCAGGGCCGCGCCGCTGTGGTGGAGTTCCGAAGTACCGCGCTCGCGCCGGCGCCGACCCACGACAGGGTGAGCCCTAGCGCCCCTAGCGCCAGGGGCACCGCGATCAGCCGCTGCAGCCTGGGCACACGCTCACGGGGTCGCCACCGGGTCGGCCGACCTGTTGCCGGCGCTGCGTTCGCGAGTCGCGGTCCCCGGGTCCCAGTGGCAGAGGCGGGCAACAACGCCGTCGACCCGGCCGTCCACCTCGACGAAGCTGTAGCTCCCGTCCGCCCACGCGCCGGCGTTGAACCAGAGCAACCGCGCGCCGCCCGCGTCGAGCGCGCGCTGCCCGACGCGGTGTGTGTGGCCGAAGATGTACACCGGCACAGCCTGCCCCTCGCGCGCGAGGATCTTGTGGACGGCGACCGCAGCCTGCTGCTGCCGCAACTCGACGTAGCCGCGGCGTCCGAGCACGGCGGCGCCCACGTTCCGGAGCAGCGCAACCGAGGAGTCGTCGGCGAGCCCACGGAGGCCGGCGAGCGCGTCGGGGCTCAGCCCCGCCTCCTGCGCGAGCGACTCGCGGGCGGCGGCGGTCGCCACATCCGTCCTCCCGCGACGCGCGTGGGCCCGCAGCATGGCGGGCACCAGTCCCGACAGCGCGCGCGCTCGCCCGCCGTGCTCCGCCTGCCCGCAGAGGTCGAGCACGGCGCCCGGCGGCAGGCGACGGCTCCAGCGGCCGAACGGGGCCAGCGGGTCCGCGACCGCGTTCAGCGCGTGGTACTGGCTGCCGTGTTCGGCGTAGAGGAGCCCGGGCACGAGCAGGAACCAGGGCCGAACGCGGAACTTCGGTCGCAGCAGCGCGGCGCTCGTGCCGGCGGCGTCCGCGACGATGACACGCAGGCGCTCCTGCACGTCGGGATCGAGGAGCTCGCTGTCGTGGTTCCCGGGGATGAGATCGACCACGATCCCGTGCGCAGCGGCGGCTCCGAGGGCGGCGAGCGCCGGGCGGTGCCGCACGGCGACGGCGTCGAGCGCAGCAAGCGGGTCATGCGCACCCGCAGGAGGGTGCAGGAGGTCGAGCAGATCGCCCAGCACGACGAGCCGCCATGGCCCCGTTTCCGGGTGCGCCCGCTCGACGAGCCACACGAGGAACGAGACGAACGCATCGTCCGTGGCGGTGCCGGCGGTGGCGCCGAGGTGCAGATCGGAGAGGACAACGGCCTTCACGTCCCCAGGACCCCTTTTGCCTGCGCGGTGCTCCGGGTGGCGAGCCGAATCAGGGAGGCGAGTCGCCCGGGAGCGGTGTCCGGGGGAAGGTTCGAGAGCCAGAAGACTCCGGCACCCACCGTGGCCCGGACCTCGCACAACAAGAGGTGCTCGGCGCCCTCCACGAGCACGACGTCCGGCTCCTCATAGCCAGCGTCAGCCACTCGTTCCTGCAGGGTCTGCCGTGCTTCCGCAGTGGAGCGGCTCCGTCTGTCGGGGGCGACCTCGCGGGCTGCGGTGACCGGATCGACTCGCAGGAGGTAGGGAAGGCAGCGCGCCTCGAGGCCGCGGCGGAAGCCCGCGAGCGAGCCGAAGGCGCTACCGGCCGCGACGACTGCTCCGCCGAGTTCCGGCAGCGCGTCGATCATCTCGAGTGCCAGCCGAGTCCGCCATTCCTTGGCCTTCTCGTCGCTTTCGGTTCGCCAGGCGACCGGGATGCTCGTGTGGGTCGACACGCCTGCAATCCAGACGCCGCGCGTCTGCCCGGGCAGCCCCGGTTCGTGGTCCTCCACGAACCAGAGCTCCGGGTCGATCTCCCGAGCGCGTTCCGTGACGAAGTCGAGGAGCGAGCCCTGCAGCGCGGCCTCCGCCGCCGGCCGCCCCACCTGCTCTCGCGAACGCTCGGCGAGCTTTTCCGCCCTGGCCGCCGGCGCAAGCGGGACATCGCCCCAGCTCACCGACCGTGCGTGGCGTACGCGGCTGCCGGGCCGGGCGTCTCGCAGGCCCGCAGCGAGGCTGATGACGGCGACGATTACGACGACCGTCGTCGGAGACCAGAGGTGCGCGTAGACGAGGACACCGGCCGTCAGCCCGGAGAGCGCGACGCTGAGCGCGATCGAGAGCGAGAGCTCGACGGCCAGCGAATCCGGATTGCAGAGGCCGACCAGCGCCATGCCCGGAACGACACAGAGGAAGACGACCACGACCGGCGCCTGGACGTCGACCGGAGCCTGTGCGGCAACGAGGACGCAGGCGAGTATGGCGCAGCCTGCTGCCAAGCCGCGCCGGAGAGCCGTGCGGTGCGACGCGAGGGCGGCGGCAGCACCGTTGGCGATCACGGCGCCTGCACCTGCTTCGTCCCGCTCGCAGGGGCGGTCGCCCCGCTCCCGCTGCTCGCTGCAATCTCGCTCGGCGGGGAGGGCGCCGAACCCGCCGCGGCAAGCGTGAAGATCGTCGCGGCGGGGTTCCGGTAGACGAGCCTGAAGAGGGGCGAAGCCGCAACCGCGGCCGAGAAGCGGGCCAGAGATCCCGGCCGTCCATAGCCCAGCTGGTCGACCTCTTCCTCCTCGCTGCGCTCGATGATCAGATATGAGCGCCTACTGCTCGAGTGCAACGCATCGCGGACGTCCTTCAGAAGCGGCCGCCAGTCGACGGTCACCGGGGCCCTGGCCGACCAGTGCGGCATCTCGATCACGGTCCGGTAGTGGTGATCCGGATACTGCGTGTACTTCCACGGCAGATCCCCGGCGCCGGCCACGAGCACCGACCCGGGCTTTGCGAGTGCGTAGAGACGCTCGACGCCCGTGGTCTCGCTCCGGGTGAAGTAGTCGATCCGCTCGTTGCCGTAACGCGCGAAGAGGAAGAGACCGGCGAACACGAGCAGGACGCCGCCGACGGCTGCCGACTGGCCCGCGCGGAGCGGGATCTCGTCGTCGTCGCCGACGAGCGCTGCCGCCGCGAAGAACGCTGTGAACGGCAGGGCGAAGAACTCGACTCGGAGCAGCATCTCGCCGCCGTACGTCTGCAGCGGCAGGAGTGGCAGGGGCGCGAGCGCCAGTGCGACCCCGATTCGGTAGCGACGGTCACGCCGCAGGAGGCGCGAAGCGCCGACGAGGGCCAGGCACCACATCGCGGCCCCAGCGACGATCGTCAGGTCGGCGATGACTCGGTGGTCGATGTCGCCGCTCACGCGGTTCGCCAGGTTCTCCGTGAAGATGGCGCCGAGCTGGCCCGCCTGGCTGAGCACCTGGGACAGGTGGCCGTTGAAGAACGTCATCGCTCCGGTCGCGTACCAGACGCCGAGCAACGTCGTCATCAGCGGCGGCAGCCATGCGAGCGACCGTGCCTCGACGATCACGAACGCAGTCACGCCGAAGAGCACCGCAACCGGCGTGAGCTGATGGGTCGGCACCAGTACCGCGAAGAGGAAGACGACGCAGGCAAGGAGCGCCCACCGCCGCGGCGCGGAACGCGCCGGCGCCTTGTCCATGGTGTCGCGCATCCCCGTGGTCAGCCTCTTCGGCTGCGACACGAAGTAGCGGACGAGGATCGCGATGACCACGAGGTAGAGGAAGTAGGAGAACCCCTGCGGCGAGAAGTAGTCCTGACCGATCCAGTTGCCGAGGTAGAACAGCCAGATGCCCAGCCAGACGAGTCGCCGGCTGACCGTCAGCGAGCGCGCGATCACGAGCAGCGGAGCCAGGTACAGGAGGTTGAAGTAGACCGGCGACCAGGCGGCGAGCGGCAGCGCGTTGTGGAGCCCGGCCGCTCTCACGAGCACCGCCACGAGCACGAAGAAGCCGGGCCAGTTGAAGTACGCGTCGATGCGCGGGTTGATGTGGCCCGTGTCGAGGATCGCCTGCGCTATCCCGACGTGCCGCCAGGTGACGGCGAAGCGCGGCACAGGCTCGAGAATCGGCGTCAGCCCGAAGAGGATGAGGACGAGAACCGCAACCAACCCGAGGAGCACCCAGTCCCTCACCTGCCCGTGCAGCAGTGCGCCGACGAAGGTCACCGTGAGGATCGCGACCGCGATGTAGAACGAGACGTGGAGCACCGAGACGAGCCCCAGGCCGCTCATCCGCTCAAGGGCGACGTGCCGCAGGGAGAATGACCAGACGGCGAGCGCGCAGACAGCGCCCGCGGCTGCGGCGACGTTGCCACGACCGCAGGCGAGAGCGGCTGCCCGGATCCCGGTGCTCGCGCGCGCCGCTGCGGAGGCCCCGCCCTCGGCAATCGCGTCGAACGTATGCCACCCGCTGTCGAGCGGTCGCCGCCAGAACGCCGCTGTGCGGGCGACCGCCCACAATCCGGTCGCCGTCTGTACCGCGAGCCAGGCGTATGCCATGCCCACCAGGCCGCCGGCTACTGCTCCCGCCACCGCTGCGCCGACCGACACGGCAGCGGAGACCCAGCTCACCGCGACCGCCTCCCCGAGCCGGCGGCGGGCGCGGCTGCCCGCGTAGTACGCCTGCACGAAGGTGATCGGCACGAATGCGAGCAGGAGGATCCGCAGCGGCGAGGCGCCGGTCGCGCCGTAGGCCGACCCGAGGAGCGAGAGCACGAAGTGAGCGAGCGAACCGATCAGGAGCGACGCGACAATCCCGACGAGCAGAGCGACGCGGACGGCTGCGCGCGTCGCCTCGGCGAGCTGCGTCGGGCGGTTCGACCCTTCGGCGAAGAGCGTGAGACCGGCCGAGATCGGCAACGTGTAGACGACCCACGCCATCATCCAGACCGCGTACCAGGTGGAGTTGGCCGCCGGCGTGAGCACCTGCGTGACGACGATCGGAAGCACGAGGCCCGGTGCTCGTTCGGCGAGCGTCAGTGCGTAGTTCGGCGTCCCGTGACGTAGAAGCAGCCGCCGAGTGCTGCGCTCGATGCGCGGCCGGAAGCGGTAGCCGGGGAGCATGCGGCGGACCTGGAAGATGCCGAGGCCGACGTTGGCTGCCCCGGCCACAGCCCAAGGCGCGAAGATCGCCGCCGACCCGGCGTGGTGAAGAAAGGTCGGGAGCACGCCGATGCCGACCACGATTGCCGCGCCGAAGACGACCCCGCGCACGAGCACCTGGTCGCCGCGGCCGAGCGCGATCGAGAGCTGATCGAGCAGGATCGCGAGCGTCCCGAACACCGTCATCGCGACGAACGCGCATGCATACAGCGGATCCGAGGGGACGGTGTCGAGATGGCGCAGGCCCAGGGCGGCGATGACGAAGAAGACGCCGGCGGCGAAAACGGCGGAGACGATGACGACCGTGCCGGAGGTATCGAGGAGCGCGGCCGGACGGTGGCGGAAATCGGGGTAGCACGTGATCACCGCCGAGCCGACGCCGCCGATCGCGAGCTGCGTGCAGAGCATCATCGCCGAGACGGCCGCCGCGGCGATGCCGACCTCGGGCCGTGAGAACTCGTGGGCCGCGACGAGCCAGAAGAGGAACCCGAAGGCCATCGTCAGCGTCTTGCCGGCCATGACCGCGAGCGCGTTCCAGGTGACGCTCAGCGGTTGCTTCGCGCCGGCGCGTTGTGACTCGACCGCGAGCTGGGTTGCCACCTCAGCCGGCCGCCAGCCGGCGCGCCATGCCGGCGTAGTTGAAGACCGTGAAGCAGACGTAATAGGGGATCCAGCGCGGTTCGAGCCGGAAAGCGCTGAGGACGAGCCCGCGCAGGCCCGCGGCGAGCGGCAGCCCGAGGAGCGGGACCCCGCGAAGCCCGTACTTGCGGATCATCCGGCCGAGACCCTCCCCGTCCGCGAGCCATTGCCCTTTCGCGACGGGGAACGTGTCCCCGAAGCGGTGCTCGACGACGGTCGTCTTGGAGACCACGGCCTTTGCTCCCGCACTCCGCAGGCGCCAGCGCAGCTCGATGTCCTCACCCGAGGAAAAGCGCGGGTCGAAGCCGATCTCGAGCAGCGTCTCGCGCTCGAGCACGGTCGCCACGAGGCCGAACCAGTGCTTGCTCCGGCCCGAGCGGTGATGGTGCGCGAGCGCCTGCCCCCAGTAGCCCGGGCCGGAAACGCTCTCGAGTCCCGCCTGAATCGCGTCGAAGCCGCCCGCCACGAGCTCGTCACGCAGACGCGCGAGCGAGCCGGGCCTGAGCACGACGTCCGCGTCAACGAGCGCGACGAAACGGCCGGAGGCGGCCCGGGCGCCCAGCATGCGGGCTGCCGGGAGGCCTCGTCCGCCGTCGCAAAGGATCGTTGCGCTGTGCCGGCGCGCAATCTCGAGCGTGCCGTCGGTCGAGTTTCCGTCGACGACGATGATCTCCCGCGGCGCCTCCGCTTCGATGGATGCGAGGCACTCGTCGAGCATCGCCTCCGCGTTCCGCGCCGGGACCACCACCGAGATGTCGTTCATGCCGATCCCCGGGAGCTCTGCAGGTGGCCCCGGCAGAAGCCCACACCGGCGGCCATGAGGCCGGCCACGATCGCGGCGGCGCGCGGGAAACCCGAACGGTCGCGGAAAGTCAGCGCCGCCAGCAACGCCGAGCCGAAGCCGCTCACGAGGGCGCGCGCGGTGTACGAGCGCTCGGCCGCAAGGCCATCCCGGAAGCCCGCCGCTCGTACAACCATCGCCTTCGAGAGCCCCTCGCCGTAGCAGCGGGCGAGGAAGTAGCCCCACCGCGCGCGGCGCGCGGGGACTCGGTGATGCACGAGCGCGACCGGCTGGTAGACGAAGCGACCGCCCGGGCGAGCCCGCCCGACGCGCAGGCAGAACTCGGTCTCCTCGCAGCCGACCGGATGCGTACCGACGCGGCCGATGCCGTGACGAAAGCCGCCGAACTCGGAGAAGAGCTCCCGGCGAAAGGACATGCTCGCCCCGATCAGGTTCCGGACGGCTGCGCGCTCGGGAGGCAGCCCCCGGTAGGTGCAGCCGACGACCCAGCCGAATTCGGCGGGGAACCAGGCAGGCCGCTCTTCCCAGACCGGCTCTATCGAGCCGCCGACGCCGAGCACATGCTCGTCGTCGTACTCGCCCGCCAGAAGCCGGAGCCAATCGGGCGCAGCCACCGCATCGTCGTCGAGAAAGGCCACCACGTCGCCGCGGGCGAGCCTCAGACCGCTGTTGCGCGCGCCCGACAGGCCGTGGGCTTCGACGTTCGGAGTGACCACGACGTTCGGCAGCTCGGCACGCGCGCGCACCAGGACCGCAGGATCGTGGTCGACGACGACGATCGTCTCGAGCGGTGGATGCGACTGCAGACCCACGCTCTCGACGGCCTCGAGCATCTGGTGCCAGCGGGCACCGGTCCATGTGCAGATGACCACAGACACGGTCGGCCCTGCCGTGGGCGGGCTGCGCGTGGCCGCGCGTGCCGACGCCGCCTCGGTCCCCGCCGCGGGAGCGGTCACGACCCGGGGGGATCGCCTACGACTTCAGACGCCACCGCGCCCGTCCGCGCTGACCATCTCGATGTCTGCGCCGACCATCTCCACCTCCGCGACGATGTCGACCGTGCGCGGTCGACGCTCTCGCTCGTGCAGGATCGCGCGCAGGACCCGCAGCCCGTCACGCACCGGATGCAGGTTTGACTTTCCGTGGATCCGCAGGTGCTCGACGCTCGGCACCTCGGCGACGCGCAACCCCGCCTTGGCCGCGCGCACATTCAGCACCGTCTCCACCTCGAAGCCGGCGCAATCGGGCGCGATCGTGGGCAACGCGCTGCGCCAGAAGGCGTTGTACCCGTAGCAGAGGTCGGTATAGGAGGTCTTGTAGAGCCGGTTGACGAGCCAGCAGAAGAACAGATTTCCGGCCGTGCGCAGCAGCGTGATGTCCTCGCTGCCACCCCCGGCCATGAACCTCGAGCCCTTCGCGTAGTCCGCTCCGTCCACGAGGGCTGCGACGAAGCGCTCGATCTCGGCGCCGTCGGTCGAGCCGTCGGCGTCCATCATCACGATGACGTCGCCGGAGCAGGCGGCGAATCCGGCCCGGAGGGCGTCACCCTTGCCGCGGCCCGACTGGCCGACGATCCGGACGGTCGGATAATGCTCACGGGCGACCGTCGACGTTCCGTCGATCGAGTGCCCGTCGACCAGGACGAGTTCGTACGTATCGGCCGGCAGCGTCGCGAGAACATGCGGCAGGTTCTCGGCCTCGTTCATTGCCGGGATCACGACGCTGACCCTCGGCGACCGAATGTTCCGACCTGCAACTGCAGGCGCTTCGAGCCTGCCCATTCCCTCCCCTTCAGCAGCGACGATGCGAGGTGGACCAAGCGTTCACGAGTGGGTAGTTACCCCGAATGTGGCGTTGCTCGTCCAGGCGTCGTCTTCTCCATTGACCGCGGGGGCGCGGTACGAGATCGCCCGGGCGCTCAGCCTCGAGTTCACCCTCGACGACGACCGGGCCGCCCGCTTCCTCGGGGACGCACTCGACCCATGGGGGACGGTGCCCGGCGCCACTCGGCCCGCCGACGTACGGATCGATGAGCTGACCGAGCGTCCACGCGGGGCGGAGCTGCAGAACCCGGCCGGCGACGGCCTCAGCACGGCGATCGACGAGCGCGGCGCCTACGTCCGCGCAGGTGAGCTCTGGTGCGCCGTCCCCCCGCCGGCACTCGAGGGCCCGTTCGTATTCGCGATGGAGCGTGGGTTCCCACTCGGCCGGGTCTTCGGGCGCTTCGTCCGGCCTGCTCTCCAGCTCACCGCGGCCGGACACGGCGCTGTCGCGGTGCACGGAAGTGCGGTCGTCGCCGACGGGAGAGGCATCGTCGTCGCCGGCTGGTCCGAGGCCGGCAAGACCGAGACCGCACTCGCGCTCGTCGAGGAGGGCGCGTCTTTCCTTTCCGACAAGTGGACGCTGGTCCTGGGCGACGGGTCGCTTGCGTGCTTCCCGGTCCCCATCGGCGTCCGGCGCTGGCTCCTCCGCTACGCACCGGTTCTGCGACGGAGGCTTCCGCGCACGGTGCGGCTTCAGTTCGCCGCCGCGGCTGCTGGCGAAGCTGCGGCACGGGTTACCGCACCGCTGGCCCGCCGCGGCGGCGTCGTGGCGGCGACGCAGGCCGCCGTCGTCGAGCTCGCCACGCTCGCGCAGCGAGCCTCGCTTTCGCCCTCGCAGCTGAGCGCGGCGTACGGGCAGCTGCCGCCCATGGAGCGCGCGCCCCTCGCTGCGCTTGTCCTGCTGACGACGGCGGCGGACGGCCGTCCCCGTGCCGGGGCGCGAGATGCGGCGTGGGCGGCGCGGCGGCTCGCCCGCTCGGCGTCGTACGAGCGCCGCGACTACCTCACCCTTGCCGACCGCGCCCGCTATGTGCGCGACGGTGACGGCGGTGCGGACATCGCCCATCTGATCGAGGACCGGGAGGAGCGACAGCTCGCGTCGGTCCTCTCCTCTGCGCGGGTCATCGAGGTGCAGACACCGTTTCCGACCGATCCGCGGCGCATCGTCGAGGCGGTCCGGCCGTTTCTGTGACGGACCCGACTCACCGCGAGACCTTCGCCTTCCTCGACCGCCTACGCCTCGAGGTGCGCGGAGACAGGCTGGCGCTGGCGCATTTTCGCGCCGAGTACGGCAGAGCGCTCGCCGACCCGGGCGCGGAGGCGGACCTTGTCGTCTCGTTCGGCCGGACGCCTCCGGGCTCGCGCGCGTTCGAAGCCGGCTACCGCAGCCTGCGTTGGCGGGTGGCGCTCGACCCGCTCGGCAACGCTCCGCTGCGCGCGACGATCGACCTGAGGGGCGCGCCGAGGAGGTTCGGGCTCTCGCTCCTCCAGGGCTATGTCGTCGAGCCGCTCCTCGGCCTGCTCGCCCCCGCCGCGGAGCACGTCCTCCTGCCGTCGGCGGCTGTCACGTCGGAGGGCGGGGCGCTGCTTCTGCTGGGCCGGTCACGAAGCGGTAAGAGCTCGCTCGTCGCGCGCACCGCCGTTGCCGGGACCGGCGTGCTCGGAGACGATCACGTCCTCGTCGGCGCGGCCGGTTGTCGCGCCTTCCCGCGGCGGCTCCGGCTCTACCCCGACGTCGCGGAGACGGCGCCGGCGGCCCGCGCCGCGTTGCCGGCACGGACACGTGCGCTACTTCGCGGTCTCGGTTTCGTTCGGACAGCCACGGGCGGTGCGGTGGCGCCGCCCGTCCGCGTCCCCGTGGAGACGCTCGGAACGGTAATTCGCGACCCGCTCCCGCTTGTGCGGGTCGTCGTTCTCGAACGAAGCGCGGTGCCGCGGCTCGTCGTCGAAGAGCTCTCACTCGACAAGCTCGTCGCTGCCGCGAGCGGCATCCTCCGCGAGCAGCGTCGCGCCCTCGAGCACGTTGAGGACCCGCGCTGGCGCGAGCACCTCAACCACGTCCTGGCAGAGGAGGCGCGGCTCCTGCGCGAGGCGTTCGCGCAGGCAATGGCCGTGGCGCGCCTCATCGTGCCCACCCACCTGCCCGCGGGTCAGTCGGTCGCGGCGATCGCGGCCGAGCTCGCCGTCGGCGTCTAAGGGATCAGTCGGCGATCTTCGTGAGCATCCGGGACGCCCACCTGCGGAGGCCGGTACGACCTTTTGCGGGCGCGCCGTTGGGGGACGGACCGAACCGCGACCTATGCTTCTTGACGGCCGCCACGACCGAGTTCGCCCATTCGTCGAAGTCCGACCGCGCACCGAGTGGCTCTTTGCTCACTAATCCCCCAGTTTTGGCGCGGCCAGTGTACCCGTGTGCCCTGATGGCGGTTGTCCTATTGCTCGCGGCTGCTCCTGCGGCCGCGGCGCCGCTTTCCCCGGCGCGCGTCGGCGGTCGTACCTTCTACGTCGACTCGCGGACCGGCAACGACGCCCGCTCGGGCCGGAGCCCGGGCGAAGCCTGGCGGTCGCTCGCCCGGGCGGCGAGCGTCCGGCTGCGCGGCGGCGATCGACTCCTTCTTCGCCGCGGCAGCTCTTGGCCGACTGAGCTCCGTCTTGCCTCCACTGGTACCGGCTCTCGCGCCGTCGTCGTCGGCGCTTACGACAACGGGCCGCCGCCGCTGATCCACTCCGGTGAGACGTGTATCCGCATCACAGGCTCGTTCGTCCGCTTCACCGGCATCGCCGTGCGCCATTGCACGTGGGCGGGCGTGTCGATCGTCGGCAGCTTCGTCCGCGTGGACCATGTGTGGGTCCGCGGCGCTGCCGCCGGGATCGAGGTCGCTCCCGGAAGTCGCGGGGACGAGATCGTCCACAACGAGCTGATCGACAACAACCGCATGTCCGTGCTGACGCGATCGCCGAGGAACGACGACTCCGGCGCGTTCGGCATCCTCCTCCGCGGCAAGGGGACGCTCGTCGCCTACAACCGCATCGCAGGTTCCGACGCCTTCTCCTACGACTACGGGCGCGACGGCTCGGCCGTGGAGGTCTACGGAGGCCGGGACAACACGATCGTGCGAAACGTCGCCGTCGACGACCATGCCTTCACCGAGCTCGGCAACCCGCAGAGCGCCGGGAACACGTACGCCTACAACCTGTTCGTCTCGGACAAGGCGCGCGCAACCTTCCTGGTCACCCGCGGTGCGCAGGACTCACTCGGACCGGTGCGGCGCACGCACGTCTACAACACGACAGCCGTGCTGACCGGCAAGAGCAGCAAGGGCGTCGTCTGCTACGACGGCTGCGGCCCGGACATCCTCCGGCTCCGGAACGACGTGGTGGTGGTCGCCGCCGGTGACGCGCTCGAGGCAGACGCGCCGTTCGACGAGGCGCATGACGTCTTCTCCGGTGGCGTCAGCGGCGTACGCCTCGGCCCGGGCTCGGTCGTCGCCAAGCCGCGCTTCCGCAACCAGCGGGCAGGCAACTTCCGCCTGCGGCCATCGAGCCCCGCGATCGACCGCGGCGTCCCGCTCGGCTTCGTGCGCGACCTCGTGGGAACGCGCGTCCCGCGCGCGGCGCCGGACGCCGGCTGCTACGAGTTTCGCCGCGCGCGCTGAAGCGAGCTCGAAAGGCGCGAGGCACTCGCCCTACGGCGTCGATTCTGGGTACTTACGTCGTAGGGAGTGGGGAACCTGACACTGAAGAGCGTCGCCTTGATCGCCGCCGCAGTGCTCGGCGCAGCCGGGCTGGTCGGCGCGCTGCCGTCGGCGCTGGCGGCGGGCGGTCCGCCCGCCAATACCTCCCCGCCGACGATCTCCGGAACGGCGGTGCAGGGGCAAGTACTGACGTCCAGCACCGGGAGTTGGTCGCGCCACCCGACGAGCTACGCCTACCAGTGGCAACGGTGCAACGCGAGCGGCGGCTCCTGCTCCTCGCTCGCCGGCGCCACGGCGCCGACCTACACCCTGACCGGCGGCGACGTCGGCTCGACGATGCGCGTCGTGGTGACGGCGAGCAACAAGAGCGGTAGCGGGACGGCGAACTCTGCCGTGACGGCCGTCGTGCAGGGGCCGGCGACGCCCCCGGCGAACACTGATCCCCCGACGATCAGCGGCACGGCGCAGGACGGCCAGATCCTGACGGCGAGCCCTGGCACCTGGACCGGAACGCAGCCGATCACCTACACCTACCAGTGGCAACGCTGCGACTCGACCGGCGGCAACTGCAACCCGATCGCCGGCGCGACCAGCACGACGTACTCGGTCGTGAGTTCCGACGTCGGCGGCACACTCACCGTCGTCGTCCAGGCGTCGAACGCCGCCGGCAACGCGAGCGCGCCCTCTTCCCACACCGCGATCGTCCAGGCGACGCCGCCCGCGGTGTCGGCGGAGCCGACGGTGTCGGGCATGGCGCAGGAAGGCCAGACGCTGACCGCCGCACCCGGCGCCTGGACGGGCACCACGCCGATCACCTACGCCTACCAGTGGGAGAGCTGCGAGCCGAGCGGGAACGACTGCGGCCCGATCGCGGGCGCGACCGCGACGACCTACGGAGTGACGACGACGGACGTCGGTACGACTCTTCGCGTGCTCGTCACCGCGACCAACAGCGCCGGGAGCACGAGCGACTTCTCCGCCGCCACGGCGGCGGTGCAGCCGGCAAGCGCGCCTCCGACGTACACCTCACCTCCGACGATCTCCGGCACCGCGCAGGTGGGTCAGCAGCTGACCGCGGACCCCGGCTCGTGGACCGGGACGCAGCCGATCACCTACGCCTACCAGTGGCAGCGCTGCGACTCGAACGGCGCCAACTGCAGCGCGATCGCCGGGGCGGCCTCCACGGGGTACACCGCCACGCCGGCGGACGCCAACAGCACGCTTATCGTCGCGGTCACCGCAACCAATGCGCCGGGCAGCATGACCGCACCGTCTGCACCGACTGCGCCGGTGCAGAGCGCGCCTTCGTCGACCATCTTCAGCGATGGCTTCGAGTCCGGCGACTTCTCCGCCTGGAGCAGCGTGACGGCGGCCGGTGACGGCACTGCGACCGTGCAGAGCGCGATCGTCCGCACGGGCACGTATGCGGCACAGCTCAGCGAGAGCGCGAACTCCGGCTCGAAGTCGTACGTCCGTAAGACCTTCTCCGCAGTGCAGGACCTCACCGCGACAGGGGACTTCGAGCTCCTGCAGGCGGGAGCGAGCGGCACCGGGAACGTCCCCTTCTTCCGCTTCCTCGATCCGAGCGGCACGCGACTCGTCAGCCTCTACCGGCAGAACGGGTCGAGCAACCAGATCTTCGTCAACTACGGCGGGACCTACTACTTGACCACCGGCAGGCTCGGCTTGAACACGTGGGCGACCTTCTCGGTTCACCTGACGACGAACGGCGCCGCCAGCACCGTCGCGATCAGCCTCAACGGGACGCAGATCTACCAGACGACGAGCGCGAACCTCGGCACCGCGGGCATCGCCACGCTCCAGATCGGGAACGACACCGCCGCGCAGGTGTTCGGGCTCGTCGCGGACAACATCTCGGTGCAGGGCGCCTCGGTCCCGGTGCCGCCGTCGAACACCTCGCCACCCACGATCGCCGGCACGGCTCAGGAGGGCCAGACGCTGACCGCGGGCCCGGGCACCTGGAGCGGGACGCAGCCGATCAACTACGCCTACCAGTGGCAGCGCTGCAACTCAAGCGGCGCCAACTGCGCCCCGATCGCCGGCGCGACGATGACCACCTATACGCTGACCGCCGCTGAGGTCGGCCGCACCGTCGAGGTGGCGGTGACGG
>DASQCM010000149.1:0-13153 GCA_035634675.1 Gaiellaceae bacterium | reverse complement strand
CCAAAGGCTCGCCCGCGTCACCTGGCCCCACGGTATTAGGTTCCCTGTTCCCGGCCGGCTGAACCTGTCGACTCCACGCCGTAACAGGATTGCAGCCCACTCGCCTCCAAAGACCGTTGTAGCGTCACGGCGAGACCCGGTGATCCTGGCGCCCCGGCACACCTCCTGTCCTCCGTCCGGGGCGCCTTCATTGGTCGCGGCTCTAATCACCCCTTCACGTCAGCCGCCTTCAATCACTGCGGCCGATCATCAAAGCGACGTGACCAGGAACGGAGAATCCGTGAATAAGAAGCGCCTCGGTGCGCGGTCGGATTTCGACGAGTGGGCGAACCAAGTCGTCGCGGCACTAAAGACGAACAGGCTGCGGCTCCGGGAGTCTGCCGGCAACGCCGCCTGCGCGACCACGCTAAGACGGGTTAGCGGCCCGTGAGCAAGGAGCAAGGCCGGGCCGCTAACCCGTTCTCAGACCCCCAACCGACGTCTTCGCGGCGGCCGTCAAGGGATACCTACCCGGTATGTAGCCGGCCGACGTCGCCTGTGCCGGAACATCTCTCCTCCGTTTCCGGGGCCGGAAGGCGCACCGAGCTTGGCCGGCGATTCAAGACAAAAGGGCGGGGAGAGGCTAGACGCGCGGCGGTGCCGAGCAAGAAAAGTCGGAACGAGGATGGGCCCACGGAAAGGGGGAGATGCGGCGCTAGCCACGTAGACGCTAGCCCCCGTGGCTGTGCGCGACTCCGTCAGCGAGAGGAACGTCGCCTCCGTCTCGAGACGGCCGTGCCGGCGGACGCAGGCGCGCTCGAGCTTCTACGGCTTCTGCTCGGCGAGCAGGTCGAGGTAGGGCGAGCGCGTCCTCGAGCGACGATTGGCCGAGCTCGCGTTTACGAAGTCTCGGCAGCCCACAGGTTGCGCTGCTTGATCGCGCGGGTGAAGCGTCCGTGTGCCGTCCCTTGACTTGTCATCGCCGGTTGGGGCCGGCGCTCGCGACTCTACGGGCCGACGTACTAGAAGGACGCGCGGGAGTCCTGCCGAACCTTGGGCGCATGTACACGCTCGGACTGGACACGATCGCCGGCGCGAAACTCCTACAGCTGAAGTTCGGCGTCTCCGGCGTTTTTCAGCCTGACCAGGCCGTGATGCACGGAGACCGACGCGCGAGATTCATTCGCATGAGCGATGGCGCCGCGATCATCAGACACTGGGGCGACAGCCAACCTGTCGCGGTTTCGCCCGAGACCCTATCGACGCCGGCCAGGGAAGTGGCGCTAGCCGGGCCCGGGACGCCGCGGACTCAGCGCTCATCGGCGACGATCTCGCGAACCCTCGCGCGGAGATCCTCTGGAAGCGTCGCGAAATGGTCACCGTCGCGCACCGCACGAAGACGATTGACGATCCTGTAGCGACGCCGATCCACGCCTTTCGACTCCGCCAACGAGACGGGCGTCTCAACTGCCTCAGCCGAGACGGGCGACCCGGCGGTCGCCCTGTCCTCTTTCACTCACGTGCGGCCTCTTTCGAAAGGAGCCTCAAGTCAGTGCTCTCGCCGTAACGCCTCGATCCAAGCCTGCGCCGATGTCGGCGTCCTATCGCTTTCCACGCCCGATCCCGGCTTCTCCGCAGGCTCTCGTGGGAAGCCAGACGATGAACCGGAGTCCCGCCTAAGCACCCGCTGCAGGCGCCCATGGAGTGTCGACGCGAACGGCTCTCCCACGACCTCGGCCACCTCGTCGTGCGGCTCCTCGGGTACACGGCTCACTTGCTGGGGTGCGTGCGATAGCTCGATGTGCAACTGCTCGATTTCCTCGAGGAGCATCAGGATCGCGCGACCAGCAGCGGATTCTTCCTCGCTTCCGGCTCGTTGCAGGCCCCGGCCCCAACGCCGCAGCGCCTCGAGCTTGTCTTCGTCTAGACGCATGTGCTCCGTAGCCTGCCATTCTCGTCGCGGGAGAGGGTTCAAGTCCCGCTCCCGGCGTGATCCTTACCTTCGACAGCAAGACCGCGAACCATGTGGGCGTCCAGGCAGGCCGCGAAAATGACCCCGATTGCGATTGCGGGAGACCGAGGTCCCCGAAGTCAGGTTTTAGTCAGGTTTCCCGGGCCGCTCGACCGCGGCGAGCATCGCCTCAGTCGGCCAGATCACGAACGAGAGCTCCAACTCGGGATCAGGACGACCTAGAGAACTGCCCTGCCTCCAGGTAACGGTTCGACTTCGGCACGAGCGGATAGTCGGGCATCACATACGTTCGGTGCCCGTCAACCGCAAGCCTAAGCAGGGGTCGGGGCCGTGGTCTGCACGATGCGCAACCGTAGAATTGGCTCTAGGCAGTCGGATTTGCGCGAGTCCGCCGCCACGCTCTGAGGGCCAGCCGCGCAACGGCCGCGGCGGCGAGGAAGATAGCCATGTCGAGGAGGGCGAAAAAGATTGCTGCTAGCCCTGTGATGTCGTCGTCGGGGCCGCCGTAGTTGCGGCGGTACCAAATCCACGCGATTGGGACCGGCAGAACGACAAGGACGAGCAAACGCGGGAACCTGCCCGCCATGACTCCAAGCGCGACGGTCGGCACGACGATGAGCACGAAGGGGCGCCAGTCCAACATCCTCAGTCTGGCCCAACTTGCGGCCCAGGGGAAGGTGAGTATCGTGGGTTTAGGTGGCGCGGGCGAGCTCTTGTGGCCGTCCGCGAGGAGACACCAGCGGAGCCAGCTTTGGAGGGCCCTCCTCTGTGCCGTCTACGAGTCCGACCGGAGGGACGAGTCGCCGTTCGTCGGGCCGCTACAGGTCGAGCCCTTCGAGACGCGATCTAAAGGTGTCGGCTTTCGCGGCCGAATACGGGTAGATGGCCACCATGGCACAGCCGGAGCGGGCGTTCGACGTAGCTCTAAGCGAGGAGGACGGGCGCGTACGAATCACGCGATGCGAGACGGGTCGGGTCGCTCTCGCCCTGAGTCTGGCGGAGGCGTCACAGATCCGAGCCGGCCTCAAGGGAGCGCTTCCACCCAAGGCGAAGAAGCTCAAGAAGCGCAGCAAGCGCAAGAACCTCTAGCGCTCGCTGACTCAGGCTAGGCCGCCTATCAGATCCTGGCTGGCTAGAAGACGCGCTCTACGACGAGGATGTTGTACGGCGAGCGATGTACCTCCGGCACTTTTTCGAGAAGGCTGACGCGCCATGGGCCGGACCCGTTGGATAGATAGAGCTCCTGGCCTTCCACCGGCTCCTTATCGGGAACGTCATAGACGTACTCCTTCATGACCACAGGACCATCTAGTGATCCTTCGCGGACGGTCCAGGTGTAGGGAGCCACGGGCGGATTCTGACAGGTGTCCGCGCACCGATCCCTCGCATAACCGTCAGGCTGCTGGTCGCGTTTCTCAGGAGCCTGGGGAGCCTTGCCGTAGGGGATGACGGCAGAACCCGCCGGCAACTCCCCAGGACTCAGCCCGCGGCTGTGCGGGCGGCCTCCACGACTTGCTCGAGCCACGGCCCGACTGCGAGGTCCTTGGCGCCGTCCGCGCTGTACTCGCCGACGACCCAGCCGTCGACGCCATACGCATCGTCTTCTCGCACCGGCCTGATGTAGATCCCGGAGCCGCGCTCGCGCATCTCCATGAGCAGATCGCGAACGGAACGGAATGTGCGCTCCTCCTCGTGCGTCGACCAGGCGCCAGCATCCTCGTTGTCCGGCTCGAGCGTGAAGTGATGGTCGTCGTGCTCGTCCACTCGGGACCTCCTCCAATCGCTTGGGACCAGAACCTAGCGCGGCGTTCGGAGCACGTCTGCGGAGCAGCCGGCTACGAGTGCGTTCCGCCAGTCCTCGACTCCCACGAGCTGATGATGACCCGTGTCGACCTCGACCTCCGGCCACCACTCGAGCCCGAGCGCTCGCCCACCCCCGAGCGAGCCGATGTCCAGCAGCTCGTCGACCGCGAAGACGTCGCGACGGCCGGATTGCCGCCTCGCAATCCCATCGAGCTCGCGCAGCTCCTCGAGAGGGTCGATGCGGACGTTGGAGTCCGACCCGATGCAGAGCTCGATCCCACGGTGCAGGAGGCGTTCCACCGGCAGGAAGCCGTCGCCGAGGTTCGCCTCCGTCGTCAGGCACGCGCAGACGCGTGTGTCGGCGTCCGCAAGCAGGTCGAGCTCGTGCCCGTCCGCATGCGTTGCATGGACCACGGTCGTGCGCGGGCCGAGGCAGCCGCAGGCGTCGAGGAGCTCGATCGGCCGGACTCCGTGCTCGGCGAGGCACTCCTCGATCTCCCGCGGCTGCTCGTCGGCGTGCACGTGGAGCGGCAGCTCCTCACGCGCGGCGTAGCGGCCGAGCTCCTCGAGCCACTCTCGCGGGCAGGCGCGAACGGAGTGAGGCGCGACTCCGACGCGGATCCCGTCACTGCGCAGCTCCTCGACCTCCCGCAGGTACTCCGCCACCGACGCCTGCCGGAAGCGGTCGAGCCCGCCGCGTGCGTACGCGACGTGGAGAAGGACGAGCTCGATGCCCGCTTCCTCGGCCGCTTCGGCTGCGGCGCGTGCCTCCTCGAGCCCGAGGTAGTGGAACTCGCCGACGGCGGTGTAGCCCGCGCCGAGCAGCTCGCGATAGACGTCGACGTAGCCCGTCCGGACCTGTCCCGGGGTCTGACCCCGGGCGAGCTCGAGCATCGTGTCGCGCCATGCCCAGAAATCGTTGCCCTCCGTGCGCCCGCGCAGGGCTCGCTGGAACGCGTGACAGTGGGCGTCGACGAAGCCGGGGATCCGCGGCAGCTCGGGCACGCGGCAGAGCATACGAAGCGAACCCCCGTATCCTTCGCCACGTGGACGTTCCCGCCGCCTCCACGCCGCTCGCGCAACTTCCGAATGCACTCACGGTCGCGCGGCTGGCGCTGATCCCCGTCTTCGTCGTGCTCATGGTGCGTGCGGGCCACAAGCCGAGCTGGCCGGCCGGGATCGTCTTCGGCATCGCCGGGATCACCGACCAGGTGGATGGCTTCCTTGCGCGCCGCTGGCACGTCGAGTCACGCTTCGGCCAGATCGCCGACCCGCTCGCCGACCGGCTGATGATCGACGCCGCGGTGATTCTGCTCGCCGTCTACGACCGGCTGCCCTGGGTGGGGCTCGCGATCATCATCGGGCGCGACCTCCTCCTGCTTGCCGGATCACGCCTGCTGGCGCCGCGCGGCATCGAGATCGAGGTCAACGCCGTCGGCAAGGCCGCGACCTGGATCCTCTACGCCGCGATCGCCTTCCGCATCGTCACCGAGCCGTCGACGCAGTGGCCGCTCGTCCTGTTCTGGATCGGTCTCGGGCTTGCGGTCGTGGCCGTCGTGTTCTACATCCGGACCGCCCGGAGAGAGTTGCGGCGATGAAGGCCGTCGTCATGGCCGGGGGCGAGGGCACACGCCTGCGGCCGCTCACGTCCAACCAGCCGAAGCCGATGGTGCCCATCGTCGGCAAGCCGTGTATGGAGCACATCGTCGAGCTCCTGCGCCGTCACGGTCTCGAGGACGTGATCGTCACCGTCGCGTTCCTGCCGCAGGCGATCCGGAGCTACTTCGGCAGCGGCGAGACCCTCGGCGTCGACATCGGCTACTCGGTCGAGGAGTCGCCGCTCGGCACCGCCGGCTCGGTCAAGCGTGCCGCGGGCAGGCTCGACGACACCTTCCTCGTCATCTCCGGCGACGCGCTCTGCGACGTCGACCTGACCGGCATCGTCGAGGCCCACCGACAGAAGGGAGCCTCGGTCACGATCGGGCTCAAGTCGGTCGAGAACCCGCTGGAGTTCGGGATCGTCGTGACCGACGACGACGGGCGCGTCGAGCGCTTCCTCGAGAAGCCGTCCTGGGGGCAGGTCTTCTCCGACACGATCAACACCGGCATCTACATCCTCGAGCCGGAGGTCCTGAAGCACATCCCCGACGATCGCCCGTACGACTTCTCGAAGGAGCTGTTCCCGCTCCTGCTGGAGATGGGCCGGCCGATCTACGGCCACGTCTTCGAGGAGGGCTACTGGCAGGACATCGGCAACCTCGAGCAGTACCGGCAGGCGAACTTCGACGCCCTCGAGGAGCGTGTGCAGCTCGAGATTCCCGGAATCCGGATCCGCGGGAATGTATGGCTGGGGGACGGGGTGGACCTCGACGACCTCGACGCGATCGAGGGGCCTGCCTATCTCGGCAACTACTGCCGCATCGCGCGCGGCGCGCACGTCGGCCCGCACACGGTGCTCTCGACGAGCGTCACGGTCCGCGAGCGGGGCCGCGTCGTCCGCTCGATCGTCGACACGTCCACCTACATCGGGCGCAGCACGGAGCTCGAGGGCGCCATCGTGGGCCGCAGCTGCGACCTGCGCGCGCACGTCCGCGTGCACGACGGGGTCGCGATCGGCGACGAGGTCACCATCGGCGCCGAGAGCGTGATCCTGCCCGGCGTCCGCATCTATCCCTTCAAGGACGTCGAGACCGGCTCACAGCTGCACGAGAGCCTGATCTGGGAGTCGCGCGGCACGACGCGTGTCTTCGGCAAGCAGGGCGTGGCGGGGATGGTGAACGTGGACCTACCGCCGGACGTGGCGGTGCGGCTTGCCGCGGCGCTCGGCACCGCGCTCAAGCGTGGCGCGCGGGTCGTGGCCAGCCGCGAAGGAGGCGCGGCGTGCAGGATGATCAAGCGGGCGATGATCTCCGGCATCTCTTCCACCGGAGTCCACGTCGCCGATCTCCGCGTCAGCGCGGCTGCGGTCGCGCGACACCTCGTCAAATCGGAGGCGTACGACGCCGGCTTCCACGTCGGCGTCAGCCAGAACGATCCGGAGGTGATCCGGATCCAGTTCCTCGAGCCGCCCGGCGTCGAGATGAGCGCGGCGATGCAGAAGGAGGTCGAGAAGCACTTCACGCGCGGCGAGTTCCGCCGTGTCGCCGCCGGAGAGGTCGGGAGCATCAGCTATCCCGCCCGTGTCCGGGAGACCTACGCGTCGGATCTGCTCTCGACGATCGACGCCGAGGTCGTGCGCGACCGGCGGTTCCGGATCGTCGTCGATTACGGCTTCTCGGGCGCGTCGTACGTGCTCCCCCTCGTCCTCGGGCCGCTCGGAGTCGAGCTCGTAGCCGCACACGCGTTCACCGGGGAAGGGCCTGACTCCGACGCCCCCGGCCTCGCCGCCGCGATCGGCCAGACGAAGCGCCTCGTGCCGGCGGTCGGGGCGGACCTCGGCGCGGTCTTCGACCGCTCGGCCGAGCGGCTTCACCTCGTCGACGAGCAGGCGCACGAGGTGCCGGTGGAGCAGGCGCTGCTGCTCTTCCTCCGCCTGCTGGGCTCGAACGGGCGCCGCGGGAAGCTCGCCTTCCCCGTCACGGTGACGAGCCAGGTCGAGCGTCTCGTTGCCGACTCCGAGCTCGAGGTCGTGCGGACGCCGAGCTCGCTCCCGGAGCTGACGCGGGCGGCGGCCGAGGGAGGCGTCGTCTTCGCTGGCGCCGTCGGCGGCGGCTACGCCTTCCCGGAGTTCCTGCCAGGCTATGACGCGGTGGCGAGCCTGGCGAAGCTGCTCGAGCTGCTCGCGCCGGTGAACCGGCCGCTCTCCGAGCTCGTCGCCGAGCTCCCGGAGCCGACCCTCGTCCATTACCAGGTGCCGTGCCCGTGGGCGCTCAAGGGGCTCGTGATGCGTGTCCTGAACGAGCGTCTCGCGGGCCGCGACCTCGACCTCACCGACGGGATCAAACTGTTCGACGAGCGCGGCTGGGCGCAGGTGCTGCCGGATCCGGACGAGCCGGTGATCCACCTCTACGCGGAGGGCGAGACGCGCGAGCAGTCGGAGGAGCTGGCGCGAGAGGTGCGGGCCCTCGTCGACGAGATCGAGCAGGGCGAAGCCGCCGCGGCCCGTACATAGCGGACATCTCGCTTCCGACCAAGACAAAGGCTAAAGTTCAGCTTCACCCTCGGTGAGGGCGCCACCCAACGTAGAAAGGGCCTGATGGAACCGCTGCCGGATCTCGCGACGCTGTCCGACGAGGACCTCAAGAAGCTCATCGACGAACTGACGCAGGAGGAGCAGGAGGTCTCGTACCGACGCCGGCTCCTGCACGGCAAGATCGACATCCTGCGGGCCGAGCTCGTCGCGCGACTGCAGCAGACCCAGGGGAGAAGCGTCCTGGAGTCGGTCAACGTCGAGTCGCTCACGGAGATCCTCACCGGCAAGGCGACACCGCCTGCCTGATGGCGCACGTCTACTGCCCTGAATGCGGGTACAACAACCCGGAGTCGGCGCGCTTCTGCGCGCGCTGCGGCGCTGCGCTCGTCGTCCCCGAGGAGGGGGAGTCGACGGAGACGTTCACAGCCCCGGAGCTGGCCGAGAGCCTCGATCCGCTCGAGGACCTCGGCGTCCACGGTGCCGCGCTCATCGTCCGCTCGGGCGGAGGGCGCGCGGGCGAGACCTTCCCGCTCGAGGCGAGCCCGACGACGATCGGCCGCTCACCTGACTGCGCGATCTTCCTCGACGACGTCACCGTGTCGCGCAAGCACGCCGTCTTCAGCGAGGAGGGCGACCGCTGGCAGATCGAGGATCAGGGCAGCCTCAACGGGACCTTCGTCAACCGGGAGCGGGTCGAGACCACGGAGCTGAGAGACGGCGACGAGCTCCAGATCGGCAAGTACCGGCTCACGTTCCTTCAGCGCTGATGACAGTGACCGAGGCGACATCGCGGCGGCTCACGATCGGAACGGTCTGCAACCGGCTCAAGGACGAGTTCCCGGACGTCTCGATCTCGAAGATCCGCTACCTCGAGGACCAGGGCCTCCTCAACCCGAGGCGGACGCAGGGCGGCTACCGCCTCTTCTCCGAGGACGACGTCGAGCGGCTGGAGACGATCCTCCGGCTCCAGCGCGACGAGTTCCTGCCGCTCCGCGTGATCCGCGAGGAGCTCGCCGCGGGCGCCGGCAAGGAACGGCGCCGGCGGCGTAGCGCGGTCGGCGTGGGGGAGGAGGAGCTCGATCTCGAGGAGCTGTGCAACCGTGCCGGCGTCACCGCCGACCGCGCTCGTCAGCTGGAGGACTTCGGACTGCTCGAGTCGCGGGTCGAGGACGGCCAGCGTGTTTACGCCGAGAGCGAGGCCGAGATCGCGGCGGCATGCGAGGCGCTTGCCCAGTTCGGGATCGACGCCCGCAACCTGCGCGCCTTCCGCACAGCGGCCGACCGCGAGAGCGGGCTCGTCGAGGCGGTGATCGCGCCGGCCCTGCGCTCGCGGAACGAGGAGCGGCGGCAGGCGGCTCTGGCCGACCTCCAGCGCCTCGCCCAGAGCGCCGAGGAGCTCGCCGACCTGCTCCTTCGCCGCAACGTCCGCCGCCTCGTCGAGTAGCCTCGCGCGCGTGACCGAGATCGATCTTACGACCTGCGTCCGCGAGGTCCCGGACTTTCCCGAGCCCGGAGTGGGCTTCAAGGACATCTCGCCGCTTCTGCTCGACCCGCAGGCGCTCCAGCAGGCGGTCGGCCAGCTGGCCGACTGGACGCGCGAGCGGCAGGCGGATCTCGTGCTCGGGGCCGAGGCCCGCGGCTTCTGGCTCGGTGCTGCGATCGCCGTCGAGGCCGGTTGCGGCTTCGTCGCTGCGCGACGGCCGGGCAAGCTCCCGCCGGAGACGGTCTCCGCCACGTACGCGCTCGAGTACGGCCAGAACAGCCTCGAGGTCGCAGCCAGCGCGATCGGACGCGGCGCCCGCGTAGCTATCCACGACGACGTCCTCGCGACCGGCGGCACGGTGGAGGCGATCGCCGGCCTCGTCGAGCAACTCGGCGGCACGGTCGTCGGCGTCAACTTCGTGATCGAGCTCACGTTCCTCGGCGGCCGCGAGCGGCTCGCACAGTACGACCTGTATTCGCTCATCAGGTACTAACGATCCGGCGCTTTTCGTCCGACGTTGTCTCTACAACGTCCCCATGTACGACCCGTTCACCAGCCGTTACGCCTTCGCCTGCCCCACGCGGGGCGAGACGCACGTGCTGCTGTCGGCGTTCCGCAGCATCGAGCAGCTCCCCGGCGCGGCGCACCCCGCCGTCTTTCGCGTCCGGTTCGACTGTGCTTGCGGGGAGGAGCACGACGGGCTCGTCACGCACGACGATCTCGACTGGGCGCCGCTCGGGCTTGGGGCGGGGGAGTTCCTCAATCTGATGACGGCGCGGCTCGAGCCGGCCGGCGGCGAGCTCGGCGAGCTCGCCGCAGAGCGCATCAGGAACGGGGATTGGCCGTGGAGCTTCTTCTGCTACCCGGAGGAGCGCCCGCGCCCTGTCTTCCCGTCCTCGTTCACGCTCCTCACCGCGGCGGAGGGAACCGTGGGCGTCGCCGTCCGCTGCCCGAGCTGCCGGCGGCTGTCGCTGAACCTCGTCTCGCAGCCGCACGTCGACCTCCCGTTCCACAACGACCGCGAGATCGGGGTGGTGGAACACATGTTCGCTGCGGACGCCCTCGCAACCCTCGAGGAGTTCCAGGCGGAGCTCTGGTCGACCTCGTTCGACGCGCGGCGTCTGGCTCTGCAGTAGCTCCGGGCGCATCCGCGATCGCCGGTCGGTCGTTCTACACCCGTCGGGCAACCGGAAGAGGTGAAGAACGAATGCGCAGTTACGGCATGTATGACGCGTCGCGGGGGCTGACCCTCGCCTTTGCCGCAGGGGTGGCTGGTTTCGCTCTCTGGGCGGCGGCGCAGGTCGGGACTCAGACCGACGGACATTTCTGGATCGCGATGGCGATCGTCGCCGGGGCCGGCCTCGTGCTTGCCCTCACCAACCACGTGGGGACGTGGACGAAGGGGCTGCGGCTGCGGGTCTCGCCGAGCACGTTCGCGCTCGCGTTCCTGCCGGTGCTCGTGTGCGTCGGCTGGATCCTGCTGGCGAGCCAGCCGGGCCACGGCTGGCAGGAGGGGAGGATCCAGTCCTGGAGCGACTCGATCGGCATTTTCGGCGTCGTGCACGACATCGGCCTCTGGAGCGGCGTGCTGGCGTTCGCGTTCGGGCTGGTGCTCGGCCTGTCGTTCGACGGCGTTCCGGCGCCGATGGTCGAGACCAAGCCGGGCTACGACGGCGCGGCTGCGGCCGACGAGCCGGTCGCCGCCGAGCGGCGTGACACGGCGAGGCGCGAGCCGGTCGCTCCGGCCTCGACGCCGGACGGCGATACGGCTCGGATGCGCGAGCGCGCTCCCACTCGCTGACCCGAAACGGCATAACCATGCGGTTCGCGGCCGCCCGGTGCACCCGGGCGGCCGCGAATCCCTGCCGGGAGGGATCACGCTAAAGGGGTAGGTCCACCGATATCCAAGATCAGGATGGAACTGGTGGCGCAGCAGACCACAGAACGGGGTGTCCGCCTCCTTGCGGCGCACATCGACAGTCTCGATCCAGAGGCCGTCTCGGCGCGGGAGCGGCTCGAGCTGCAGCTTGGCAGCGAACTCACGCACAAGCTGCTGTTCGCGCTCGCTCCGCAGCCCGTGCGGACGGCGAGCTGCGCAGTCGTAGCCGCGTAACTTCTTACCGAGGCTTGCGGACGGGGCGGCGTGGCACGTCCTCGCCGCGCAGCCGTACGAAGAGCCAGATCGCGGCGAAGGAGACGAGCGAGATCACGATCGCGAACGCACTGCTCCACCCGACGGCAAGAAGGCCGAAGTAGATGTAGACGGCAAGGCCGACGGCCCACACGAAAGCGATGACTCCCTGGTCAATGCTCGGCGGGCGCAGGTGCATCGCGACGATCGTAGTCGACTCGTCAGGGCCGCGGCGCCGCATGGGGCGGACCAAAAAAATTCGCCGAGCCGGTCGCGGTTTCGTCCACAACCCCGGTCGACTTTCCGCTTCGGCCCTTGCGAGCCGCCTCGTACGACCTCCCGGTGCTGCTTCGTCCTACTCCCGCGCCGCGCTCGGCGCAAGAGGGAATGTATGGCCTCCCGAGACATGTCGCAAGGGTCCTCGGAGCGGAAAAACTCGCAATTTGCGAACGTTGAATAATCAACATTTCCACAGCCCTCTGTGCATCCTGTGGATAACCGGCCTTCGCGTGGGCGAGAGGCGCCGGGCCAGTGGGCGTATGTTTCTACTTGACATAACACCGCTTATCGTGCAGAGGACTTGATCCGTAGTGGCCCGACGTGTTTGGGTAGGTTCGTCAACCGGGAACGACGTCCAGGAGCGCCGATTGAGGGGAGCCCAGTGACCACGGTCGAGATCGAGTCGATCCTCGCAGGCGAGGAGCTGACGACACTGCTCGAAACCTCGGAGTCGAGCGGACAACTTCGGCAAACCGAGCTCGTGGAGGTGCTGGAGCCGCTCGAGCTCGACCCGCTCGAAACGGAAGCGGTCTACCAGGAGCTCGACCGGCGAGGGATCGAGCTGCTCGTCGAGCCGGAGCGCGAGCCAGAGCCGGAGCCCGAGAAAGAGAAGGCGCCACCGCCGCCGGCCGCGCAGCCTCTCGAGACCACGACCGACGCCCTCCAGCTCTTCCTCCGGGAGGCGGGCCGCCACCAGCTCCTGACGGCCGCGCAGGAGGTCGAGCTCGCGAAGCGCATCGAGCGCGGCGACGGGGCCGCGAAGCAGCGGATGATCCAGTCGAACCTCCGCCTCGTCGTCTCGATCGCGAAGAACTACCGGAACCAGGGTCTCCCCTTCCTCGACCTGATCCAGGAAGGCACGCTCGGCCTCATCCGCGCCGTCGAGAAGTTCGACTGGCGCCGCGGCTACAAGTTCTCGACCTATGCCACGTGGTGGATCCGCCAAGCCGTCGCACGGGCTCTCGCCGACAAGGCGCGCACGATCCGGATGCCCGTCCACATTGTCGAGCGGATGCAGAAGATGAACCGCGCCGAGCGGACGCTCTGGATGGAGCTGGGCCGTGAGCCCACGCTCGAGGAGATCGCGAACGAGGCTTCGCTGCCCGTCGAGCAGGCTCGAGAGGTGCGTTCTGCCGCCCGGGCCTCGGCGAGCCTCGACCAGCCGGTCGGGGACCAGGAGGACGCCGTCTTCGGCGATTTCGTGGCCGGCGACGAGCCGCTGCCCGAGGAGCGGGTCGAGGGCGCCCTTCGCAGCCAGGCCCTTGCCGTCGCCCTGCAGGCGCTCGGCGAGCGCGAGCGGCAGGTGCTGATCCTGCGCTACGGCCTCGTCGACGAGGAGCCGAAGACGCTCGAGGAGATCGGCAGGCGGCTCGG
>DASQCM010000148.1:0-3127 GCA_035634675.1 Gaiellaceae bacterium | reverse complement strand
CGCGAGCTCGCGCACCAGGGCGCGATTCCCGGCATGACGAAGTCGAGCTGGTAGGAGAAAGCCGTGCTGACCGATCCGATTGCAGACATGCTCACCCGCATCCGCAACGCCAACAAGGCGCTGCACGAGCACGCGGCGATGCCGAGCTCGAGGATGAAGGTCGAGATCGCCCGCCTCCTCAAGGAGGAGGGGTACATCCGCGACTATCACGTGGAGAAGGGCGAGTCCTTCGATACCCTGGTCGTCGACCTCAAGTTCGGCCGCAACCGCGAGCGGGTGATCTCCGGCCTGAAGCGCGTGTCGAAGCCGGGCCGCAGGGTCTATGCGCGGAAGGACAGGCTGCCGCGCGTGCTCGGCGGGATGGGCGTCGCGATCCTCTCGACGTCGTCCGGCCTGGTGACGAGCCGCACCGCGCAGGAGCGCGGGATCGGCGGCGAAGTGGTGGCCTTCATCTGGTAACCGAATGAGTCGTATCGGCAACGCACCCATCTCGATCCCGGACGGCGTCACCGTCACGATCGAGCCTGCCCGCGTCGCGGTCGCAGGCCCGCTCGGCACGCTGCAGCAGCAGGTGCCGACTCGGATGAAGATCGAGCAGCGGGACGGCGAGGTCGTCGTCACGCGGCCGACCGAGCGAGGGGAGGACCGTGCGCTGCACGGTCTGACCCGGACGCTCGTCGCGAACATGGTCCAGGGAGTCACACAGGGCTTCGAGAAGAAGCTGGAGATTCAGGGCGTCGGCTACCGCGCCGCGCTCAAGGGCACCGACCTCGAGCTCAGCGTCGGCTACTCGCATACGGTCACGATGAAACCGCGCACCGGGATCGCGTTCGAGGTGCCGACGCCGACGGAGATCGTCGTCAAGGGAACGGACAAGCAGATGGTCGGCCAGACGGCCGCCGAGATCCGCAAGGTGCGCCCCCCCGAGCCTTACAAGGGCAAGGGGATCCGCTACGAGGGCGAGTACGTGCGGAGAAAGGTCGGCAAGCGTGCCTAGCCTGACGGTAAGAGAAGGTCGCCTGCGGCGCCATCGGCGCGTGCGCGCGAAGGTGCGCGGCACTGCCGAGCGGCCGCGCCTCACTGTTTTCCGCTCCAACCGCGGCATCGAGGCTCAGCTCATCGACGACGGCTCGGGCCGGACGGTCGCATCGGCGTCCCATCTCGGGCTCGGGAAGTCGTTCAAGGGCGACAAGACCGCGCAGGCCGAGGCGGTGGGGAAGGCGCTCGCGGCGTCGGCGAAGCAGGCCGGTGTCGACACCTGCGTCTTCGACCGCGGCGGCTACCTGTACCACGGACGCGTCAAGGCGCTCGCCGACGGCGCGCGCGAGGGAGGGCTTCAGTTTTGAGCACGATCGAATACACGGAGACGCGCGAGCTCAAGGAGCGCGTCGTCGAGATCAACCGCGTCGCCAAGGTCGTCAAGGGCGGCAGGCGCTTCTCCTTCACGGCGCTCGTCGTCGTCGGCGACGAAGTCGACCGCGTTGGCGTCGGCTACGGCAAGGCGCGCGAAGTGCCCCTCGCGATCACGAAGGCCGTAGAGGACGCGAAGAAGAACCTGTTCACGGTGCCGAAGCACGGCTCGACCATCACGCACGAGGTGATCGGCCGGTTCGACGCGGCGAGAGTGCTGCTGCGCCCAGCGTCGGAGGGAACCGGCGTCATCGCCGGCGGCGGCGTCCGCGCGGTGCTCGAGCTCGGCGGGGTGCGCAACGTCCTCGCGAAGAGCCTCGGCACGACGAACCCGATCAACATGGCGAAGGCGACGGTCGCAGCGCTGCAGGACCTCCGCCGGCCCGAGGACGTGGCCAGGATCCGAGGCAAGACGATTAGCGAGGTGCTGCCGTTGCCTGCGATCGTGCCGACCGAGGAGCCGGAGCCGGAGGCGGCGGCGGCGGCGGCGGTAGCGCCGCCGGTCGAAGAGGCTGCTCCTGCCACGGAGGTCGTTGAGGAGCCCGCGGCGGTCGAGGAGGCTCCCGCCGAGGAGGCTCCCGCCGAGGAGGCTTCCGCCGAAGAGACACCCGCCGAGGAGCCCGCCGCCGAAGCTCCCGCAGAGCCCGAGGCGAAGCCAAAGCGGCGGGTGCTTCGCCGGAAGAAGGACGACAGCTAGATGGCCAAGCTCCTCATCACGCAGACCCGGTCCCAGATCGGGCAGTCCGGGCGGCATCGGGGTACCCTGCGTGCGCTCGGGCTCGGCCGCATCGGCCGCAGCGCCGAGCACGAGGAGTCTCCGGCGCTCGCCGGAATGCTCCGCAAGGTCCGCCACCTCGTGAAGATCGAAAATGCCTGAGAAGCAGCTGAATCTCACCAACCTCGCTCCTGCGCAGCCGCGCGAGGACCGGAAGCGCGTTGGCCGTGGCATGGGCTCGGGGAAGGGCCGGTACTCCGGCCGCGGGATCAAGGGCCAGAAGTCGCGCTCGGGCTCCCACAAGATGCGCGCGGGCTTCGAGGGCGGCCAGATGCCGATCTACATGCGGCTCGGCAAGCTGCGCGGCAACACGTCGAAGGACGCGATGCCGATCGGGCCGTTCCGCACCTACACCCAGCCGATCAACCTCCGCGACCTCGACCGCTTCGAGGCCGGCGACGAGGTGACGCCCGAGACGCTCGTCGAGAAGCGCCTGATCAAGAACACGCGCACCGACGTGAAGCTGCTCGGCGTGGGCGAGGTCACGAAGAAGCTCACGGTGCGCGTACACGCCATCTCGGCGGCGGCGCGCGAGAAGATCGAAGGAGCTGGCGGCACCGTCGAGCTCCTGCGCGAGCCGAAGGTCAAGAAGGTGCGGCACCGCAAGGCGAAGCCCACGCGCGACGAAGAGCGCGAGGCCGTTGCCGAGGAGCAGCAGGAGGAGGCCACGGACGAGCCTGCCGTCGAGGAGACGGAAGATACAACTGGAGAGACGGAGGAGTAGATGTTCGAGTGGCTCGGTAACGCGTGGCGCGTCCCTGAGCTGCGCCGGCGCATCCTCTTCACCGCGGGGATTCTCGCCATCTACCGCCTTGGTTCCTGGCTGCCCGCCCCGGGCGTCGACCAGGCGGCGGTCAAGCAGTTCTTCAGTGGCGCCGGCGGGAGCGGCGTCCTCGGCCTGCTCAACCTCTTCTCCGGCTCGGCGCTGTCCCGCTTCTCGCT
>DASQCM010000147.1:0-2215 GCA_035634675.1 Gaiellaceae bacterium | reverse complement strand
TGCCATCGCGTTGGACGCGGCGAAGGGGCGCGGCGAGGCGCTCGACCACCTGCTCCTGGTCGGCCCGCCGGGGCTCGGCAAGACGAGCCTCGCCCACATCGTCCGGGAGGAGCTCGGCGTCGGCATCCGCTCGGTCGCCGGTCCCGCGCTCGAGCGCAAGGACGTGGCGGCGATTCTCACGGCGGTCGAGGCGCGCGACGTCGTCTTCGTCGACGAGATCCACCGCCTGAGCCGCGCGGCGGAGGAGATCCTCTATCCGGCGCTCGAAGACTTCCGGCTCGACATCGTCATGGGGCAGGGGACGGCCGCGCGGACGCTGACGCTCGACCTGCCGCCGTTCACGCTGGTCGGCGCGACCACGCGGACCGGCCTTCTCACGTCGCCGCTCCGCGACCGCTTCGGGATCACGTTCCGGCTCGACTATTACGAGGACGGAGAGCTCGCCACGATCGTCCGTCGCTCGGCAGGGATCCTCGGCGTCGAGATCGCCGCCGACGCAGCCGACGAGATCGCGGGCCGCGCCCGCGGGACGCCGCGCGTTGCGAACCGGATCCTCCGGCGCGTGCGCGACGTCGCCCAGGTGCGGCACGAGGGCGCGATCACGACGGCAATCGCGCGCGAGGCTCTCGACCTGCTCGAGGTGGACGAAGCAGGACTGGAGCGGCTCGACCGCGAGCTCCTGCGGGCGATCGTCGAGAAGTACAGCGGCGGCCCCGTCGGCCTCGGCACGCTTGCCGCGGCGCTCGGGGAGGAGCCGGACACGATCGAGTTCGTGTACGAGCCGTACCTGCTCCAGCTCGGCTTCATCCAGCGCACGCCGCGCGGCCGCACGATCACCGCGCTTGGCCGCGCCCATCTCGGCGCTGCGCCCGAGCCGGACGCTGACGCCCGCCTTTTCTGATGCCCGATCTCTGGACCCCGACGGCCGAGCTGCCGCAGGAGGCGTTCGTCGACAGGCTCCACAAGGCGATCGTCTCCTTCGGGGAGGCGAACGGCGTCGAGAAGCCGCTCGTCGAGGTCGAGCTGGCGGACAGCTCGCGCTTCGTCCTCGAGCGGATCGAGCCCGAGCCGGGCTTCGGGATGGTGACCCTCTACGTGACCGATGCGCGCGACGACGCGCCCGACGCGCTCATCGTCCCGATCGGCTCTCTGCGGCGGATCGAGCTGAGCAAGTCACCCGACGACCGCGTCCAGCGCTTCGGGTTCAGTGTGCCGCCGGCGACGTAGACGAGCCACGGCGCGACGAGGAGCGCCATCACGTCGAACCAGACGTAGCCGCTGGCAACACCGCTCGGCGGATTGCCGTCGGGGATCCCGAGCCCGGGCACGGCGTGCGCCCACCGCCAGGTGCCGATCGACGTCCCGTACAGCTCGAGCGCCGCGACGACGAGAAAGACGCCGGCGTACGTCGTCCGCCAGCGCGACCGCCACAGAAAGACAAGCAGCAGCGGCACACCGACGGCGCCCGCGACATCGAGCCGGGGGAGCACCGTCAGCCCGGCGATCCCCCAAACGGCGGCGCCGACTGCTGCCGCCCAGACGACGGCGCGGTCGCGGATGCTGCGACTCAAAGCGACCCCGCTCAGGTAGACGAGCCCGTGGGCCGGTGGGATGAAGAGCGGGAGATTGTGCAGCCGGTAGTGGTAGACGCCCCAGACGAGCGAGCCGGTCACCTCTCCGACGGTCGCGAAGAGGACGACGCCGACCGCCTGCGCGCGCTCCAGGGCGGCAAGAGGCCGAAGCGCGACCGCGAGCACCGCGAACGTGAGCGCTCCGAGGGCTATCTGTCCGCCGTGCCCGACCTGGGTGTCGACCGCCAGCAGCACCGCCAGGTAGGCGGGAAGGAGGAGCGCGTAACGGCGGGGGACGGCGGTCACGGGCGGTACTGCAGCTCGTGCCAGCTCGGCGTGGGGAGGAGCTCGAGCAGTGCGCGGCCGCCGTTCGTGTCCGCATACGTGAAGTCCTGGCGATCGTCGTCCCAGTCGACCTCGAGCAGGCCTTCCTTCACGCGATGGTCGAGCCAGGCGCCGCGGAAGACGAGCTTCTTCAGCCAGTAGACGAGCGATTCGCCGCGGACGAGCGCGAGCGCGTCCCAGTGCCGTACGAGGTATTCCCCGAGCGCGCTCCGCGGCCTCTCGATCGCGTCGCGCTCGACGAGCTCGACGAGGTCGGCGGTCTCTTCCTCGTCCAGCTCGGGGCCGGCGACGAGCCCGAG
>DASQCM010000146.1:0-21077 GCA_035634675.1 Gaiellaceae bacterium | reverse complement strand
ACGGACGCCCTCGAACCCCTGCAGCGCCACCTCCCGCGGGATCTCGGGATGGCGCGCAACCAGCGGCTCGTCCGCGACGTGCGAAACCACGAGCTCGTGGATCAGCCCCTCGGGGTTCGCGAACCTGAGCAACTCGCCATCGGGCTCGACCTCGTGACCTTCCCCGCTCAGCCGGTCGGCCCAGAACTCGAGCGCCGCGGGCGAGGCGACCCGCCAGACGACTGTGTGCACCATTCCCGCGCCGGTGCTGCCCGGCCCGGCGTCCGGGTACTCGAAGAACGTGATGTCCGACCCGGGGTGCCCCTCCTCGTCGGCGTAGAAGAGGTGGTAGACAGTCGGGTCGTCCTGGTTGACAGTCTTCTTCACGAGCCGCAGCCCGAGCACGCGCGTGTAGAAGTCGACGTTCCGGGGCGCGTCGGCCGTGATGCACGTGACGTGGTGGATCCCGTCGAGCCTCATTGCGCTGCGAGCAGTTCCTTGGCGGCTTCGAGGTCCGACTCGCGCACGACGATCTCCTGCGCTCCGGCGGAGATGAAATCCTCGAGCGACGTCTCGATGGCCTCCGTGTCCCGGAAGGCGCATTCGATGCCCGCCGACCGGAGCAGCCCGCAGACGATTTCGGCCTCAGGCTCACTCGAGACGACCTTCACCACAGCTGTGCCGTCTGACTCCATCGGCGGAAGGCTACTCGTCAGACCTGCATCGCCATCCACCTCGACCGTAGCCGCACGAGCCTTTGGCTGGGCAGGACCTGGGCGATGTCGTCGACGCTGATCATCATCCGACGCCGCCCGAATAGTCCCCCTCGAACCACGAGGCACGCGGGCATCCCGCTCTGGCCGCTGGCCTGGACCTCCTCGACGGTTCCGAAGCGACCGGAATCGGTCTCGACCACGAACCCTTGTGTGCGGCGGAACCTCGTCGGAACGTCAGCTCTCGCTTCCACCTCGACCTCCACTCCAGTTTGGAACCCCAGGTGGTGATCGGCAGGCGTGGGATCTCCTGAAGATGAACGTGCGGGTGATCTCGCTCCCCAACTGCGGAGGATCCTCGTCACCGCCCTGGAGGAGGAGGCTCAGGCGGCGAAGGGGCCCATCGTCGGGAAGCGGGTCTCGCCGTCGAGCAGGTGACGGAGGAAGAGTGCGACGCCGATGTCGCCGGTGAACAGCGAGTAGCGGCCGCGGCCCACCGCGGCACGCTCCCGCTCGACCTGGCCGATCGCATGCAGGGCGAATGCGCGCGCCCGGTCGAGCCAGAGCTCGTCGCCCGTGCGGCGATGGAGGACGAGGAAGGCGTACGCGTTGCCCGCCGTGCCGTGACAGAGCCCCGGGCCTCTTGCGATCGGTCCCGCGCGCCACGTCAGCTCCCCGCCGGCGACCGCGTCCTCGAGATCGAGCACGTCGCCGAGTGTCGCCACGATCCCGGGCGCCCCGTGGCACCACTGGACACGCACCTCGTCGGGTCGTGATCCCACGTCCGGCAGCCAGTTCGCGAGGCCGTTCTCGCGGAGGACGTATGGCTCGAGATCGGCGAGCTCCACCCGTTGTCGATTGGCGAAACCGTGCACGTTCCCCGCGTAGCCGTGCGCCGGGCCGAGATAGCGGCCGTCGTGCCCGGCGATGTGTGCAGTCCAGAGGCCGTCGGCGTCGCGGGCCGCCTCCACGCGCTCCGCCACCGTGTGCCATGCCTCGCCCCAGCGCGCCTCTCCCGTCCACGCGAGCATCGCTTCGGCGACGAGCATCGACCCGGGTGTCCCGTACATCACCTCGTTCGCCTCGGCGTCGGGACGGGCCACAACGAGCTCGTGGACTCGGTCGGCGAGAGCCGCATCGCTGGTCAGCCGGAAGGCGACGAGAGCGATCCCCAGCTCCCCGAAGTGGTAGCTCGTGTCGACGAGCGGCTCGTCGAGGAGTGGCTGGGCCCGATAGCCGTCGATGAACGAGACGGCGGCGTCCTCCCAGCCGGTCGAGCCGAGCTCGTCGAGCGCCCAGACCATCCCCGCGCCACCGAGGTAGATGTCCGAGAAGCCGTAGTCCTTGTCATCGCGCGGATGCCACGGCCAGCGCGTCCCGTCGAAGGCTGCCTCCGCGTCGGCGACGATCGCCGCGATCGCCTCCTCGGCGTACGTCTCGCCCCACTCCCCCGCCTCGAGGGGCTCGTGCTCGCTTGGCCGGAAGAGCTCAGCCAACGCCGGCAAGCAGGAAGGCCCGCGATTCCTTCAGCATCTCGCGGGCGATCACGAGCCGCTGGATCTCCTGTGTCCCCTCGTAGATCTGCGTGATCTTGGCGTCGCGCATGAACCGCTCGACGGGGTATTCCTTGATGTAGCCGTAGCCGCCGAGGATCTGCACCGCCTCGGTCGTCACCCACATGGCCACATCGCCGCACTTGAGCTTCGCCATCGCCGACGCCTTCGTCAGCTCCGGCCCCGTGACGCCGTCTTCGGCCATGCGCCCGTAGCGATAGAGGAGCCCGCGCGCCGCCTCGCACTCGGTCTCCATGTCGGCGAGCTTCGCCTGGATCAATTGGTGGTGGCCGATCGGCCTCCCCATCGTCTCGCGCGTCTTCGCGTACTCGAGCGCGTAGTCGGTCGCGCCCTGCGCGATGCCGAGCGCCTGCGCCGCGATTCCGGGGCGGGAGCGGTCCAGGATCCGCATCGCGATCCGGAAGCCCTCGCCCTCCTCGCCGAGCAGGTTCTCGGCCGGGATCCGGCACTCGTCGAACGTGAGCTCGCCGGTCGTGGAGCCGGAGATGCCCATCTTCGGCTCGAGCCGCGCAACCGCGAAACCGGGCGCGTCCGACTCGACGACGAAGGCGGAGATGCCGTCATGACCCGCCTCCGGGTCCGTCTTGGCGAAGACCGTGTAGAGGTTCGCCACGCCCGCGTTCGTGATGAAGCGCTTCGAGCCGTCGAGGACGTACTCGTCGCCCTCACGTCGCGCCGTCGTGCGCATCGCGGCCGAGTCCGAGCCCGAGCCGGACTCGGTCAGCGCGTAGGCCGGCAGCCACTCGCCGGACGCGAGCCTCGGCAGGTACCGCTCCTTCTGCTCGTCGCTGCCCGCGAGCTTGAGCCCGAGCGAGCCGAGCTCCTGTACCGCGAGGATCAGCGCAGAGGTCGCGCAGACCTTGCCGACCTCCTCGATCGCGATCAGCGAGAGCAGCGTGCCGGTGCCGAGCCCGCCGTACTCCTCCGTGAAGAAGAGGCCGAAGATGTCGTTCTCGCGGAACAGCTCGACGATGTCCCACGGGAACTCGTGGGAGGCGTCGATTTCAGCGGCGCGCGGCGCGATCCGCTCCCGCGCCAGCTGCCGCACGAGGTCGCGCAGCTCCCGCTGCTCGCTGCTGAGGACGTCCCACGCCACGCGGCGAGTCTATTCCCGGCCATGGCTTAACCGCTGTGGCAGACCGCCTCGATGTTGTTGCCGTCAGGGTCGTGGACGAACGCGGCGTAGTAGGCCGAGTGATACCGCTCGCGGATGCCCGGAGCGCCGTTGTCGGTACCGCCGGCCGCGACCCCGGCGGCGTGGAAGGCGTCGACGGCCGCGCGGTCGGGCGCGGTGAACGCGACGTGGGTGCCGGTGCCGTAGGGCTCCCGCTGGACGATCCAGAAGCCGTACTTCCCCTCCGGGCCGAACCCCGCCGACTTCGACTCCTCGAACACAGCCCTCTCCTTCAAGCCGAGCGGCTCGAGCGCCTCCTGGTAGAAGGCGCGGCTTCGCTCGAAGTCCTGCACGTTGAGCCCGACGTGGTCGAACATGCTCACTCTCCTCTCGCCGCACGAGGTCGCGCAGCTCCCGCTACTCGCTGCTCAGGACGTCTCACCGCACGGCGACGATCGTACGGGAGTTGACTCCGCCGGCGTGAGAGTCGTAGAGTCGCTTCATGTCTCTTAACCCCGAGTTCAGGTGACTGAACCGGTTCTCGGAACTGCGGCGACGAACGGCAGGCTGGAGCTCGGCGGGCGGCTGCGCGCGATCCGGCTGCTGCGCCGGCTGACGCTGCGGGAGGTGGCCGAGGCCGCCGACGTCAGCGAGAGCTTCGTCAGCCAGCTCGAGCGTGGTCGCTCGAACGCGAGCGTCGCGACGCTGCAGCGGCTGGCGGCGGCGCTCGGAATCGAGATCTCCGACCTCTTCGCCGGCGATCGAGGATCAGGGCCGCGCGTCCTCCGCCGCCAGGAGCGGCTGCAGCTCGAATGGGGGCACCTCGGCCGCAAGGCGCTGCTGACGCCGAAGCCGTTCCTCTCACTCGAGGTCGTGGCGGCGAGCTTCGATCCCGGCGGCTCCACGGGGGACGAGCCGTACACGCACGGGGACTCGGAGGAGCTGTTGCTGGTCCTCGCCGGAGGCATCCAGCTGCAACTCGGCAGCGAGCTGCTCGAGCTCTCGACCGGCGACAGCGTCAACTACCGGAGCTCGACGCCGCACCGCGTGAGCAACCCGGGCGACGAGGCCGCCGAGGTTCTATTCGTCATCAGCCCGCCCAGCTACTGACCACCAAGGAGGCGTCAATGGATGTGGAGGGTGAACTGTTCAACCGCCGGCTCTCGCGGGCCGACATGCTCCGGCTTGCTGCGCTGGCGGCCGGGGCGGGAGTCGTGGCTGGGCCGACGGCTGCTGCACAGGCGGCCGTCGCTCACTTGACGAAGGAGTCCGGACGGCTACAGGTGCTCGATTGGGCGGGGTACTGCAACGACATGCCCCATCACGCGATGTTCGCCGCGTATCTCAAGGCGCATCCGAACAACAAACCGCAGTTCGCGTTCATGACGAACGAGTCCGACGCCTACGGGAAGATCCAATCGGGCGCTGCCCATCCCGACCTCTTCCGGCCGTATGTCGGCTGGGTGAAGTTCTTCGCCCAGAGCGGGCTCGTGCAGCCCTGGAATCCGAAGCTCATCTCGAACTTCAAACACCTCAACCCGTTCATGGTCAAAGCCGGGCAGGTCAACGGAAAGCAGTACGGGATTCCCGACGACTGGGGTTTCGACGCGATCCTGTACCGCAAGGACAAGGTGCAGCCCAAGGCGCCCTCGTGGGGGCTCCTCTTCGACTCGCGGTACAAGGGCAAGATCGCCTGGTACGACGACCTCGAGATGATCACGGTCGCCGGGCTCTACCTCGGGATGAAGAACCCGTGGAACCAGACGTCGGCCCAGATCGAGCGCTCGAAGAACTTCCTGCTCAAGAAGAAGGGCCTGACGAAGTTCATCTGGTCGTCGGAGACCGAGCTCGACCAGGCGTTCGCGCAGGGCGATGTCTGGATCGCGTACGCGTGGCCGAACGACTGGGTACAGATGAAGGCGAAGAAGCTCCCTGTCGTCTACATGCATCCGAAGGAGAAGCCGATCGCCTGGGTCGGCATGTTCATGCTGCTCCACGACACTTCGCGCCCGCATCTTGCGCATGCATACGTCGACGCGTGGAGCTCGAAGCGTTCGGGCGAGTGGCTCGAGAACAACTACGGCTACGGGCACGCGAACACCCAGGCCCGGCCCAGCTCGAGCCAGCTGCTCAGGGCGCTCAAGCTCTCGAACCCAAAGGCGGTGACCCTGCCGAACGCGTACCTGGACCGCACCATCCCGAACCGCGCTGAGTACGCGAACGCCTGGGCAGAGGTGAGGGGCTGACCGTCGAGGCCACGGCCACCGAAGCGGCGGCGCCGGTTACCCGGCGCCGCCGCCGGTTCGACCTGACGACGCCTGCGCTGCTCGGTCTGCCGATCGGCTGGCTCGTCGTCTTCTTCCTGGCTCCTCTCGCGATCGTGGCGCTGTACAGCGTCGACGTACTGAGGCTCTTCCCCGGGCCGCACACGTTCGCGCTCGGGGGTTGGTACCGGCTCTTCCACACCACCTACATCCACCTGTTCTGGCGGTCGGCGGAGTTGGCCTTGATCGTCTCCGCGCTCGTCGTCGCGGCCGCGTATCCGCTCGCCTACTTCCTCGCACTCTCGGGGACGCGGCGCAAATACGTGCTGCTCCTGTTGCTGATCGCGCCGTTCCTGACGAGCTATCTCCTGCGCGTGCTCGCCTGGAAAGTGATCCTGGGCAACGGGGGGGTCATCAACAGCTTCCTTGCCTGGACCGGCCTGTGGGGGCATCCCCTTTCGTTCCTCCTGTACAGCCGCTTCGCGGTCATGCTCGTGCTCGGCTACGTCTGGCTGCCGTTCGTCGCCCTGCCGATCTTCGTCACGCTGGAGAGCCTCGACCGGCGCCTGCTCGAGGCGGCGAGCGATCTCGGGGCGAGCCGGCTTCAGGCGTTCAGGCGGGTGACGCTGCCGCTCAGCCTGCCCGGGGTCGTGGCGGCTTTCCTCTTCGTCTTCATCCCGACCGTCGGCGAGTTCGTCACCCCTTCGATCGTCGGCGGGACGAGCGGCTACATGTACGGCAACCAGATCGTGCTTCTGTTCCAGACGGGCTTTCCCGACTGGGAGACGGGATCGGCGCTCGCGCTCTTCCTGATCGGCGTCATCACCTTGCTGACGCTCGTCTTCGTCCGCTTCCTCCGCGTCGGCGAGGCCCAAGCCACCTGATGGACGTTGCGCTCTCAGACAACGGCCGCCGTGTCATGCGCGCGTTCTTCGTGCTCGTTCTCGTCTTCCTCTATGCCCCGATCGCCATCTTGCTCGTCTTCTCGTTCAACAAGTCGGCGATTCCCTCGTTCCCACTCAGCGGCTTCACGACCCGCTGGTACCACGAGTTCATCACGAACGGCCAGGTCCAGGCGGCGCTGAAGACGAGCGCGATCGTCGCGTCGATCTCGAGCGTCATCGCGGTCACGCTCGGGATCCTCGCCTCGATCGGCCTCACTCGGACCCGCTTCCGCGGCAAAGGAGTAATCACCGCGCTCCTGCTGATCCCGCTCGTGATGCCACTCGTCGTGCTCGGGATCTCGCTCCTGCTGCTCTTCAAGGTGCTCGGAGTACAGCTCTCGCTACTTACGGTCGCGATCGGGCACGTCGTGATCAGCCTCCCGTACACGATCCTCGTGCTCCTGCCGCGGCTCGCGCAGATCGACTCCTCGCTCGCGGAAGCTGCGTACGACCTCGGTGCGGGCCGGCTGACGACGTTTCGCCGCGTCACCTTCCCCCTCATCCTGCCGGCCGTCGTCTCGGCGTTCCTGATCGCCTTCACGACCTCGTTCGACGAATACGCGGTCGCCTCGTTCCTCGCCGGGCCGCGGGAGACGTTCCCGCTCTTCCTCTACGCCGCGCTGCGCTTCCCGAGCCAGCTGCCGCAGGTGATCGCGGTCGCCGTGGTCATCCTGACTCTCACGCTCGTCGTCGTCGTCGGGATCGAGCTGTGGCGCCGGCGGGCAGAGTCGAGGCTCGGCGAAGCCCCGAGCTACTAGGCGACGACGAGCGGCTCGCCCAGCACGTACGAGTCGTCGGCGTCCCAGGCGAGCTCGACCGTCGCGCCGCGCTCGGGGCCGCCAACGGATCGGTCGGCAAGCCGATGGCTGACGACGCGGCCGGCCCCCGTGTCGACGTGAAACTGCGTGTACATGCCGAGGTAAACGATGTCGGCAACGGTCCCGGCGAGCCGAGAGCCGTTCTCGTCGCTGCCCACGAACTCGACGTGCTCGGGCCGAACGGCGATGCGGAGCTCGGCACCGGAACCCGTTCCGGCTTCTACCGGAACAACGATTCGGTCGCGCTCTCCCAGACGCGCGATCGCATAGCCACCGACCACCTCGTCGACACGGATCTCGATCGCGTTCAGGGAGCCGATGAAGTCAGCCACGAACGGGGTCGCAGGCTGCTCGTAGACTTCGCGCGGCGTCCCGATCTGCTCGACACGACCGCTGTCCATCACCGCAATGCGGTCGGACATCGCGAGCGCCTCTTCCTGGTCGTGCGTGACGTACACGAACGTCGTGCCGAGATCGTGTTGGATCCGCTTTAGCTCGAGCTGCATCTGCCGTCGCAGTTTCACGTCGAGGGCCCCGAGCGGCTCGTCGAGGAGGAGGGCCGCGGGACGGTTGACCAGGGCACGCGCAAGCGCCACCCGCTGCTGCTGCCCGCCAGAGAGCTGGCGCGGTTTTCGTCGCTCGAAGCCCTCGAGGGAGACGACCCGTAACAGCTCCTCGATTCGGGGCCGGTGCTGGTTGCGCGGCACGCGCTTGACGCTGAGGCCGAAGGCGACGTTGTCGTAGACGGACATGTGAGGGAACAGCGCGTATTGCTGGAAGACCATGTTGACCGGCCGCCGGTTCGGCGGCACCGCCGTCACGTCGTCGCCCTGCAGGAGGATCCGGCCCTCGTCCGGCTCGACGAACCCGGCGATCATCCGCAAGGTGGTCGTCTTGCCACAACCGCTCGGCCCGAGCAGGGAGAAGAACTCGCCGTCCCGGATCGAGATCGACACGCCGCCCACCGCGGTGTGGTCGCCGAACTGCTTGCTCACCGCCTCGAGCACGATCGCCATGCCGTCTCCGTCCATGTGCCCTCCTCCGAAGTACGCTCGTGCACATGATCCTCCGTAACGGGACGATCCGCACCCTCGACCCGTCCCTGCCGACCGTCTCCTCCCTCTGGATCGCGGGCGAGCTCGTCGCGGGCGGCGTGGGCGTCCACGAGACCGCGCTGCCGAGCCCCGACTCCGTCGACCTCGGCGGCCGCTGCGTCCTGCCCGGCTTCACCGACTCGCACGTCCACTTCCCGACCTGGGCCCTCGCGCGCCACGACGTCGGCCTCCATGGCTGCGGCTCGCTCGCCGAGGCGCTCGACCGTGTGCGCGACGCGCCGCGAACCGGGAGCTGGCTGCGCGGCCAGGGCTGGCGGGACGCCGACTGGCCCGACGGCCCGCCGACGCGGCAGGCGCTCGACGAGATCGTCAGCGACCGGCCCGCGATGCTGATCTCGAAGGACTACCACGCGCTGTGGCTCAACTCCGCCGCGCTCGCACTCGCGAACGGCGACCTCGAAGTCGAGGGCGGCGTGGTGGTCAGGAACGAGAAGGGCGAGCCGACCGGTGTCCTGTATGAGGAGGCGGCGTGGCAGTTCAAGGGACGCTTCGCGCGCGTTCCGGACGACGAGTACGTCGCGGCCATGCGCGAGGGAGTGCGGATCGCCGCTCAGCGCGGCGTCACGGCCCTGCACGACAAGGACGGCTGGCTCGGCGCGATCGGCCTCTGGCAGCGGCTCGAGCAGCAGGGTGGCCTGCCGCTCCGCGTTTGGCAGTCGACGCCGACCGACCGTCTCCCGGAGCTCCGCGCCGTCGGCCTCCGCAGCGGCGCCGGCTCGCCGCTTCTGCGCCTCGGCTACCTGAAGACGTTCATGGACGGCACGCTCGGCTCGCAGACGGCCTGGATGTCGGACGGCAGCGGCGTCGTGATCACCACCGGCGAGGAGCTCGAGGAGATCGTGCGCGAAGCGGCCGAGGCGGGTTGGCCCGTCGGCGTGCACGCGATCGGCGACGCCGCCAACCATGCGGCGCTCGACGCGTTCGAGCGCTCCCAGGACGCCTGGCGACCGCGCGGGCTGCGGCAGCGGATCGAGCACGCGCAGTGCCTTGCGCCCGAGGACGTGTCGCGCTTCGCGGGGCTCGGCATCGCCGTCTCCTGCCAGTTCTCTCACGCCCCGTCGGACGAGGAGCTCGCGAAGCGCTACTGGGCGGACCGGCTAGACGGCACGTACTCGTTCCGCTCCCTCCTCGAGTCCGGCGCCCTGCTCGCGAACGGGTCCGATGCGCCCGTCGAGGAGCTCGAGCCGTGGGCCGGTGTGATCGCGGTCGTCCTCGACCACTGGCGGGAGGACCAGAAGCTCACGCTCGAGCAGGCGCTGCACGCGATCTGCGTCGCGCCGGCCTGGCTCTCGCACGACGAGCGCACGCGCGGGACCCTCGTCCCCGGCCGTTATGCGGATCTCGTCGTGCTCGACCGCGACCCGTTCACTTGCGAGCCCGAGGAGCTGCGGGAGGTGCAGGTCGTCGCGACGATGCTCGCGGGGCGCTGGACGCACAACCCGCCGCCCTGGGACTGAGAGGATCCGGGCATGAACACGGGCTCAATCCACGAGCTGCGCCCGGACGCCTTCGAGTACGCGTGGGACAACTCGGTGGAGCCAGCGCTCGAGATCGAGTCGGGCGAGACGGTCCTCCTCCACGTCCGCGACGCGTCGGACGAACAGATCGGCCCGGCGTCGACCGCGGCCGACGTCGCCGCCCTCGACTTCTACAGGGTCAACCCGGTCAGCGGCCCGATCTACGTCAAGGGCGCGGCGCCGGGAGACACCCTTGCCGTCGAGCTGCTCGAGCTCGGTACGCCCACCTGGGGCTGGACGGCGATCATCCCGGGCTTCGGCTTGCTCGCCGACGAGTTCACCGAGCCGTGGCTGCGGATCTCGGAGGTGACGGCGGACACCGTCCGCTTCTCGGAGCGGATCACGCTGCCCTTCCTGCCCTTTCCCGGAACAGTGGGAGTCGCGCCGCCGGAGCCGGGACCGCACTCGATCGTGCCGCCGTCGCGCTGGGGTGGGAACATGGACACGAAGCACCTCAACCCCGGCACGACGCTCTACCTCCCGGTCGGGGTCGAGGGAGCGCTCTTCTCTCTGGGCGACACGCACGCGGCGCAGGGCGACGGCGAGGTTTGCGGCACGGCGATCGAGGCGGCGATGGACGTCGTCCTGCGGTTAAGCGTGCGCAAGGACGTCCGAGTCGATGCCCCGCAGTTCGACCGGCCGTACGGTTCGAGCGACGGCTCGATCCTCAACCGCCTGCACGGATTCCACGTCTGCACCGGGGTCGGACCCGACCTGATGGAGTGCGCCCGCGACGCCGTGCGCGCGACGATCGGCTGGCTCGGCGAGAACTATGGCCTCGAGCGCGAGGAGGCGTACGCGGTCGCGAGCGTCGCCTGCGACCTGCGGATCCACGAGGTCGTGGACGCGCCGAACTGGGTCGTCGGCTGCTTCGTCCCCCGCTCGATACTCGAAAGCTGAGGCGTCGGGGCGTACACTTTTCCTGCAAATGGCGATGCGCACGATGAACCCGGTCCACGAGGCGAGCACCTGCTCGGTCGCCGCCACGGCCGAGGTCATCGGCGCGAAGTGGACGGCGCTGCTCGTCCACGACCTCTCCGAGGGCCCGCGCCGTTTCTCCGAGCTCGAGCGCTCGTGCCAGGGCATCAGTCCGCGCACGCTCGCCGAGCGGCTCCGCGCTCTCGAGGCCGACGGGTACCTCGAGCGGCAGAGCTATCCGGAGACGCCGCCGCGCGTCGAGTACCGGCTGACGGAGAAGGGCGAGTCGCTGCTGCCGATCATCGACGCGATGCGCGAGTTCGGCCGCGAGTGGCTCCCCTGCGGCCACGCACACCCGCACGCGTTCTAGTCGCGTAGGCGTCCGAGCGCGGTGAACAGCGCAGCGACCGTGTCGATCCCGGCCGCGAAATAGGGAACGAGGAAGCGCTCGTTCGGCGAGTGGATGTTCGACTCCGGTAGCGCAAAGCCGGTGAGCACGGTGTCGATCCCCTTCGCTGTCAGCGCCGGCATGAGCGGGATGGACCCCCCGACGCGCGTGAGCAGCGGCCGCACGCCCAGCGTCTGCTCGAACGCGTCCTGGGCGAGCCTGACCGCGGGAGCGTCGGCCCGGACGAGGCCGGGGTCCGCGCCCATCCAGGCGATCTCGAGGTCGGCGCCCGCGGGCGCGGCGTCGCGGAGGAGCCGCTCGGCGGCGGGGCCGATCGTCTCGATGCTCTGGCCCGGCGCGAGGCGGATCGAGAACTCGGCGGAGGCTTCGACGCTGAGCGTCGTGTTCCGGACACCCGGCTTGCCGCCGAGAATCCCGTTCACGTCGACGGACGGCTCCGCCCACGTGCGGACGTAGAACTCGTCGGCCGCGTTCGCATCGAGCGGCTGCGCGCCCTGCTCGGAGAGCGCCTCGGCCCCCGGCGGCAGCTTCGACCAGGCCTCGAGCTCCTCCGCCGTCGGCGGAGCGATTCCCTGGCGCAGCGGCGGTGGCAGCCGCCCGTCCGCCTCTGCAAGGACCGCGTCGAGGCAGCGGATGAGCACGTGGATCGCGTTGAGCGCGACGCCGCCGTACATCCCGGAGTGGAGGTCGCGCTCGCCGGTCCGTACCTTCACCTCGACCCCGACGAGGCCGCGCGTCGCCAGCTCGATCGTCGGCACGTCGCGCCGCAGCATCCCACCGTCGAAGATCACGGCCGCGTCAGCGCCGCGCTCGTCCTGGACGACAAAGTCCGCGATCGTGTGGCCGCCGATCTCCTCCTCGCCGTCGAACGCGATGCGGAGGTTCACCGGGAGCGCGCCCGCTTCGACGAGCCGCTGCGCACCGCGGAGCACGAGCCAGAGCTGGCCCTTGTCGTCGGCGACGCCGCGGCCATATGCCCACTCGCCGCGTATTTCGAGCTCGAAGGGGTCGGACTCCCAAAGCTCGAGCGGCGCCGGCGGCTGGACGTCGAAGTGGTTGTAGACGAGCACCGTCGGCGCGTCCGAGGCGCCGTTCGACGCGGGGATCTCGCCGAGCACAAGCTCGCGCTCGCCGAACGGCGTTAGCTCCGCCGCGCCGCCGATGCGGCGGATGAAGTCGCAGACCCACTCTCCCGCGCGCTTCACGTCCTCCCGGTGGGCCGGGTCGGCGCTCACGCTCGGGATCGCGATCAGCTCCGCCAGCTCGGCGCGCCAGGCCTCGTCCACGGCAGCGATCCTATGCTGCGCCGCGTGCGCTTCGTGGACGTGACCCTCGCGGCTCCGCTCGACCTGCGCGACTTCTACGGTGGTGAGCTCGGCCTACCGCTCGACGGCAACGCGATCGTCGTCGGCGAGACGCGGCTCCGCTTCCGCGTCGAGGACGGAGGCGCGTTCTACCACTTCGCGCTTCTCGTTCCCGGCGACCGCTTCGACGCCGCGCTCGCCTGGGCGCAGGAGCGGGTGGAGCTGCTGGGCGACGTCTTCGACTTCGAGAACTGGAACGCGCACGCCGTCTACTTCCACGACCCGGCCGGCAATATCGTCGAGCTGATCGCACATCACGGCCTCGAGGAGAGCGGCCGAGAAGGCGCGTTCGCGGCGACCGAGCTCCTCGGCTTTTCCGAGCTCGGAGTCGTCGGCGATCGGCCCAGCCTCCTCCTCGAGCTCGAGGGGCTCGGCCTTCGGCTGTGGGACGGATCGATCGAGGGACGTGACCGGCTCGCCTTCGTCGGCGAGCGCGGCCGCACCTTCATCCTCGCGCCGGTCGGCCGCGGCTGGCTTCCGACGGACCGCCCTGCCGAGCAGCACCCCGTCGAGACCAGGTTCCGCCTCGACGGGGCCGACGGCAATTTCTCTATGCGACGTCCTTGAGCGAGTTCGTGTCGGCGAGCGCACGGAGCTTCTTCAGGCTCTGATTCTCGATCTGCCGGATCCGCTCGCGCGTCACGTTGAACGCACGGCCTACCTCGTCGAGCGTGCGCGGCTGCTCGCCGTCGAGCCCGTAGCGCAGCTCGAGCACCCGCCGCTCCCGGTGCGAGAGCGAGCCGAGGATGCGCCGCAGGAGCTCCGTGCGGAGCGCCGTGTCGGCCGCCTCGTCGGGCAGCGGGGCGTTCTCGTCGGTGAGGAAGTGGCCGAACTCCGACTCCTCCTCGTCGCCGACCGGCTTCTCGAGCGAGACCGGCGCCTGCGAGCTGCGCAGGATCTGCTCCACCTCGTCGATCGGCAGGTCGACGTCGCGCGCTATCTCGAACGGGCTCGGCTCGCGGCAGAGCTCGCCGCGGAGCTTGCGCTCGGACCGCACGATCTTGTTCAGCTTCTCGACGACGTGGACGGGCATCCGGATGGTCCGGCCCTTGTCGGCGAGTGCGCGTGCGACCGCCTGGCGGATCCACCATGTCGCGTACGTCGAGAACTTGTAGCCCTTGCGCCAGTCGAACTTCTCGGCTGCGCGGACGAGACCGATCGTTCCCTCCTGGATCAGATCGAGGAACGGCAGGCCCTGATTGCGGTAGCGCTTGGCGATCGAGACGACGAGGCGAAGGTTCGCCTCCACCATCTCCTGCTTCGCCCGGTGGTCGCCGCGCTCGATGCGCTTGGCGAGCTCGACCTCCTCGGCGGCGGTCAGCAGCTCGACCTTGCCGATGTCCTTCAGGAAGAGCTGGAGCGAGTCCGTCGAGACCTCGCGTATGTGGACGTCGATCGGCCCCACTGCTTCCTTCGGTGCCTCCCGCTCTCCTGCTGCGTCGACGATCTCGACCTGCTGCTCCTCGAGCGCCTTGTAGACGTCCTCGAGCTGGGCCGGCTCGAGATCGAGCTCGTCGAGTGCCAGTGCGATTTCCTCGGCGCTGACCCGGCCGGCGGCCTGTGCCGCCTCGAGCAGGTTTCGCGCCTCTTCGGTCTCCAGAACCTCGACCGAAGCTTCTTCCCCTGTGACTGCGGCTGTCGCGGTCATGTCCCCCTCCCTCGCGATGCTGCACCATGCCATGCGGGTCCGAGCCGCCGCCATAGGCCGTTCGGCTCATATTTCCTTTACTTAGACCTAGTGCGAACCAGGCTCGCGAGCAAGGTCCGGGCGGGTTTCGCGTAGGGAGACCGCGGACCGTCGGCAATCGCCGCGCGCAGCTGTTTCGCCGACTTCGCGCGCTCGCCGATGTAGAGAAGGAGCACGCCGAGGTGAAACTCGACGACGGCGGAGTGCGGGAAGACGGCCGTGAGCGGCCCGAGACGGGCGAAGGCGCGCGTCGGGCTCGACTTCGAGAAGAGGGCCGCCGCCGCCGCCGTGCGGGCCACCGCGTCCTGTGGCGTGAGCCTCGCCGCAGCCGCGAACTGACGCTCGGCGGAAACCGGCATGCGGAGGATGTTCCAGAGCGTCGCCCCGTAGAGCAGCTTTGCACGGGCGTCGGGGCGAGCCGCAGCGCTCTTCAGCGCGGCCACCTGCTCGGCCGCGGGCAGGTTCTGGAGCGCCCTCGGGAGCTCGAGCCCGGTCTCGATCGGCGGCAGTCCCGGCGGGCCGCCGTGGAGCGCGTCCTCCGCGTCGACGCCGTAAGGGGAGTCGGGATAGTTCGACGCCGTCCGCCGCCATGCGGCTGCGGCGTCCGCGTTCCGTCCGGCCTGGTAGTCGGCCCAGCCAAGATTGAGGAGCGCCGCGGGGTCGTTCGGATGCGCGGCCGCAAGCTTCTTCACGGCCTCGAGGCTCGAAGGGCCTCGCCAGCTCGCGAACGCGAGGCCGAGCTGCGCCTCGACCGAGTGGTAGCGGCGGAAGATGCCCGCCGCAGCGGCAGCTTGTCGGTTCCGGTCGAAGAGCGTCTGCGCCTGGGCGAGCGCCCTGGCTTCCGGATCACTCCGCAGGCCGAACTCGAGCTCGAGGAGCGGAGGCCCGGAGCGGGCGTGCGTGACCGCACCGGGGACCGTCGTCCGTTCGCCGCGCGTCTGCAGCACGGTGACGCCGACGACGGCGGCCGCCGCCACGAGGGCCGAAAGCGCGACGACGAGCACGACCCGCCGGTTGCGGGCTGCCAGCAAAGGCCGGGCTACCGTTGCCACGGCCCGAGCGTAGCCCGGAAGCGGCTCGCTACATTTCCGAAAGCGATGCCGGGATATAGGGAACTGCTGCAGCAGGTCAAGTCGGAGATCGACGAGGTCGACGTCACCCGCGCGCGGGAGCTGCTCGCGGCTGACGACCGTCCGCTCCTCCTGGACGTCCGTGAGCTCGACGAGTGGACCGAGGGCCGGATCCCGGGCGCGATCCTCATCCCACGCGGCAACCTCGAGTCGCGGATCGAGCAGGCCGCGCCCGACCACGCGCAGCCGATCCTCGTCTATTGCGCAGCAGGAAACCGTTCGGCGTTCGCCGCCAAGTCGCTCGAGGAGCTCGGCTACGAGAGCGTGGTCTCGCTCGCCGGCGGCTACACCGACTGGAAGCGCAGCGGCTTCCCGACCGAGCTGCCCCGCACGCTCGACGGCGCGAAGCGGCAGCGCTACAGCCGCCACGTCCTCATCCCCGAGGTCGGCGAGGAAGGACAGCTCAAGCTGCTCGACTCGCGCGTCTTGCTCCTCGGCGCAGGCGGGCTCGGCTCGCCGTCGGCGCTCTACCTCGCCGCGGCGGGCGTCGGCCGGCTCGGGATCGTCGACGACGACCGCGTCGATGCCTCGAACCTCCAGCGCCAGGTCATGCATTCGACCGGGCGACTGGGCGAGTGGAAGGCGGAGTCGGCGAAGCGGACGCTCGAGGAGCTCAACCCTGACGTCGAGGTCGTCCCCTATATCGAGCGGCTCACGTCCGAGAACGTCGAGCGGATCCTCGCCGACGGCTGGGACGTGATCGTCGACGGCGCCGACAACTTCCCGACCAGATACCTGATCAACGACGCCGCGGTCTGGCACGACATTCCGCTGGTGCACGGCTCGATCTACCGGTTCGAGGGGCAGGCGACCGTGTTCAAGCCTCATGAGGGGCCGTGCTACCGCTGTCTGTTCCCGCAGCCGCCGCCCCCGGAGCTCGCGCCCAGCTGCGCAGAGGGCGGCGTGCTCGGTGTCCTGCCGGGCATCGTCGGCTCGCTCCAAGCGAGCGAGGCGCTGAAGCTCTGCCTCGGGATCGGCGAGCCGCTGGTCGGGAGGCTGCTCCTCTTCGACGCGCTGGCGACCGAGTTCAGCGAGGTCAATCTTCGCCGCGACCCGAACTGCCCTGTCTGTGGCGACAGCCCCACCATCACCGAGTACGTGGACTATGTCGAGTTCTGCAGCGGGAGGCCTGCGCACGCATGAGCCGGATCCGGATCCCACCCCAGCTTCGCGGTGAGGTCGGCGGGGCGCGCGAGGTTCCCGCCGAGGGCGGGAGCGTCCGCGAGCTGCTCGACGACCTGCTCAGCCGCTTCCCCGCACTCCGGCACCAGCTCGTGGAGGACGGCGACCTCGCGCCGTTCGTCAACGTGTATGTCGAGGGCGAAGACGTGAGGACGCTCGACGGGCTCGACACACCGGTCGAGAACGGCTCGACGGTCATCCTCCTGCCTGCGATGGCCGGTGGGCTCTAACCTCCGGACCGCCGGCTCTCTCCTCGACCTCGTCGGCAACACCCCGCTCGTCGAGCTGCCGCATCTCACCCCCAAGCCGTCGGTGCGGCTCTACGCGAAGCTCGAGGGCCAGAACCCGACCGGCTCGATCAAGGACCGCGTCGCGCTCGCCATGATCGAGGCCGCGGAGGCGGCGGGCGAGCTCGAGCCCGGCCGCGAGCTGCTCGAGCCGACATCCGGCAACACGGGGATCGCGCTCGCGCTCGTCGCGAGGCTCAAGGGCTACTCGCTGACCTGCGTCGTGCCCGAGAACGCCACCGAGGAACGCAAGCGGCTCCTGCGCCTGTACGGCGTGACGATGCTCGAGTCGCCGGGCGAGGAAGGCTCGAACGGAGCCGTGCGCGTGGCCCTCGAGCTCGCGGAGCAGGAGCCGCGCTACTTCATGCCGTTCCAGTACGCGAACGAGGCGAATCCGCGCGCCCACTACGAGGGCACCGGCGCCGAGATCGCGGAAGCGCTGGAGCGGGTCGACGTTCTCGTCGCCGGGCTCGGCACCGGCGGGACGCTGATGGGCGCCGGCGCGCGGTTGCGGGAGAGCTTCCCCGACGTCGTGGTCGCAGCCGCCGAGCCGCTGCCCGGCGACCCGGTGATGGGCCTCCGCTCGCTCGACGAGGGCTATGTCCCGCCGATCCTCGATGTCGCGAAGCTCGACCGGAAGCTGCTCGTCTCCAACGAGGAGGCGGTCACGGGCGTGCTGGCGCTCCTCCAGCGCGAGGGCATCTTCGCCGGCGTGTCGAGCGGCGCCGTCCTCCACATCGCGCGGCGGCTTGCGACCGAGCTCGAGGAGGGCGTCGTGGTCTGCGTCCTCGCCGACGGAGGCTGGAAGTACCTCTCCGCCGGCTTCTGGGACGACGGTCGGATCGACGAGAGCAAGTTGTGGTGGTAGTGCCTCCGCCCGTTCGCGAGGCGGTCGCCGAGCACGCCCGTCAGGAGCTGCCGAACGAGAGCTGCGGCCTGCTCGTCGTCCGCAACGGCGTCGCCGAGCGATACGAGCCGGGCCACAACGCCGCCGCGTCCCCCTACCGCTTCGAGCTCGAGGTCGATCCCGAGCTCTGGTTCCTCGAGGACGACGGCTACGAGCTCGCGGTCGTCCACTCGCACGTCTCCGCGCCGCCACGGCCCTCACGCACGGACGTCGAGAACGTCGGCCTCTGGCAAGGCCGTGCGTACGTCATCTACTCGGTCGCCCGCGACGAGCTTGCGGGCTGGACGATCCAGGGCGGCGAGATAACGCCGCTCACACTCGACTGAAAAGGGGCTACTCGACCTCGTCGTCGTCGACGAGGTCGCCGGCAGAATCCTGTCGTTGCGGCCGTTCCACGAAGGTCACGGCGATGCGCTCGATCCGGTTGCCCTCGACCTCGAGCACGTCGAAGCGCATGCCGTCGTAGGAGACGTCGTCGCCGCGCTCGGGAGCCCGCCCGAGCTGCCCGAAGACGAAGCCGCCGACGCTGTGGAAGTCCTCATCCGGGAGCTCGGTGCCGAAGCGCTCGTTGAACTCGTCGATCGAGAACCTGCCGTCTACACGGAACGAATCCTCCCCGATCTGCTCCACCGGCTCGTCAGGCACGTCGAACTCGTCCTCGATCTCGCCGACGATCTCCTCGAGGAGGTCTTCGAGCGTCGCGATCCCCACCATCGCGCCGTACTCGTCGATGACGACCGCGAAGTGGCTGTTCGTGCGCCGGAACTCCTGCAGGAGCGACGCGAGGTCCTTCGTCTCGGGGACCATGTACGCCGGACGAAGCAGCGACTCCAGCTCGAGGCCGGTGAGGCCGCGATCGTGGATCGCGCTGAACAGGTCGCGGACGTGAAGGACGCCGACGATGTCGTCGAGCGACTCGCGATAGACGGGATAGCGGGTGTACGGCGAGTCGAGCACGACGGCGAGCGCCTCCTCGGGGGGCAGGTCGATCGAGACCGCGGCGACGTCCGGTTTGGCCACCATCACGTCGGCCACGTCCTTGTCGCCGAAGACGAAGACCTTCTCGATCAGGTCCCGCTCGCCCTCCTGGAGCTCGCCCTCGGCGGTCGAGCGGGAGACGAGCATCCGCAGCTCGGCCTCGGAGTGCACCTGCGCCTCGGCGCCGGGCGGCTCGAGGCCGAAGCCGTGCAGGATCGCGTCCGTCGACTTCTGGAGGAACCAGATCGCCGGGCGGAACACGGCGATGAAGGCACGGACCGGCGTGGAGACCCAGAGAGCAGTCCCCTCCGCGTGGCCAAGCGCGGCGCCCTTCGGCACCAGCTCGCCGAAGACAACGTGGAAGAAGCTGAGAATCACGTACGCGAGGACGATGGCGAGCGCGGTCGAGATCCACTTGTCGAACTCGCGAGACAGCGTCGCCTCGCCGAGGGCGCCGATGCCCAGCGAGGTGAGCGTCACGCCGAGCTGCATCGCCGCGATGAAGCGGCCGGGATCCCCGGTGATCCGGAGGACGTCGCGGGCGCGCCGGTTCCCCTTGTGCTGAAGCTCGATGATGCGCGTGCGCCGCGCCGTGACGAGCCCGTACTCAGCCGCCACGAAGAAGGCATTGAGCAGGATCAGGACCGCGACCCCGAGCAGCTCGAAGAAGAGTGTCACGCCCTCATCCCGAGGGCGCAGGTACTAGGAGGGTTCTCGTCCAACTCTCCGGCCGGAGTATAGGGGCGGCTCCGGTCACGCCCCGGTAAGCGAACGTATGTTCGTGTATCCTCAGGACGGGATGCGCGCCGAGTACCGGGAGGAACCGTGCCGCAGTGCCCTCAACCGCGTGCGAGGGATGCCCTTCGCGTGGTCGCTCAATCCGTACATGGGCTGCGCCCACCGCTGCACGTTCTGCTACGTCCGCGCCTTCGAGGCGCGCGCCGACCGGCCGTCCGACGACCGCTACGGCTCGAGCATCCGCGTCAAGACGAACGTCGCGGAGGTGCTGCGGCGTGAGTTGGCGCGGCCGTCGTGGGAGCCCGAGGCGGTCGCAGTCGGCGCGGCGACGGATCCCTACCAGCCGGCGGAAGGGCGCTACCGCCTCACCCGCGGCTGCATCGAGGCGTTCGCGGAGGCCGCGAATCCGTTCTCGATCATCACGCGCGGGCCCCTGATCGTGCGGGACGTCGACGTCCTCGCCGAGGCTGCGCGCCGGGCGCGCGTCTCGGTCACGTTCTCCGTCCCGACCCTCGACGAGGAGATCTGGCGCCGGACGGAGCCGGGGACCGCGCCGCCGCGGCAGCGGCTCCGCGCACTCTCACGGCTCGTCGAGGCCGGCGTGAGCGCCAGCGTCGGGATGGCGCCGATCCTGCCGGGGCTCAGCGATCGGCGCGAGCTGCTCGACGAAGTCGTGCGCGAGGCGCGCGCCGCGGGAGCAACCGGAATCTGGGCAAATCTCCTCTACCTCCGCCCCGGCACGCGCGAGCACTTCCTCGCGGCGCTCGAGCGCGACTGGCCCGAGCTGCTGCCGGAGTACGAGCAGCTGTACCGCCGCGGGGCCTATCTCCCCCGCCGCGAGACCGATCCCGTGCGCGAGCGGGTGCGCCTGCTCGCACGCAGCCACGGCATCCGCGACCGGCGGCGCGTGCGGCTCGAGCCCGTCCCACCGGCCGAGCAGCTGCGAATTGTGACTACGTGATCTCTGATCGCCGCTCTATGATCATGCGCCTGTGGCCACAGCCGCCTCCGAGATCACCTGCCTGATCGTCGACGACCACGAGGTCGTACGCGAAGGGCTGCGCCTGTCCCTCAGCCGCGCGCCGCACATTCGCGTGATCGGCGAGGCGGCGGACGGCGAGGCCGCTGTCGCGCTCGCTGCGCGCCGCCGTCCCAACGTCGTGATCATGGATGTCCGCATGCCCGGCATGGACGGGCTCGAGGCGACGAAGGCGCTGATGGAGAAGGTGCCCGACAGCTCCGTCCTCATCTTCACGGCGTACAGCGAGCGCAGCCTCCTCAGCCGCGGCCTCGACTCCGGCGCGAAGGGCTATGTCCTGAAGGAGGCGCCGCACGAGACGCTGCTGCGGGCGATCGAGAAGGTCGCGAGCGGCGAGGGCTACGTCGACCCGGCGCTCATGCCCGCGTTCCTGACCGGCCGCGACAAGGACGACATGCTC
>DASQCM010000145.1:0-3153 GCA_035634675.1 Gaiellaceae bacterium | reverse complement strand
CGTTCGCGCACCTCATCGCCTTCTCGCTCGCGGTGCGCTACCGGGAGGATCCGGAGCGGTTCGTCCCTGCGTATCTCGAGTTCCTCGCCAGCGGCGCGTCGCGCTCGCCGCAGGACCTGCTCCTACCGCTCGGAGTGGACCTGCGGAGCCCACAGACGTGGGCAGACGCCTTCGCGGAGTTCGAGCGCTGCGTGGCCGAAGCCGAAGCCGGCGTCGACGAGCTCCGGGCCGGCTAGCGCGACCGGCGTCGGGGGGAGGACGCTCGCTGGTGCCCGTGGTCAACCGCCGGGGTGCACCATCCAGACGTTGGGCTCCACATAGATCCCCTGGTCGCGCTCGCGGTCGATCTGGACGGGCACGAGCGCTCCGGGCACCACGTAGTCGCCGGTCTGAGGAAACTTCATCTGCGCCCATTCCTCCCATTCGGCGACCGAAGCCGGAACCGTGCACGATTGCGGCGCGACCTTCACTATCTCGGCTCCGAGGCGCTCGTGCGTCCTCAACCATGGGTCGAAGTGAGTCCCGTCCGGGCGGCGCCAGCCGATGTAGGACTCCATCGGAGTGAGCGGGTACACGTGCTTCAGCGTCGGGCGGACCGGAGCGATCAGCGTGTCGAGCCCGTGGTCGCGGCCTATCTCGGCCATCCGCCGGATCATGCCGCTGCTCAGACCCTGACCCCGGCACTCGGCCGCGATCAAGATCTGCAGAGCGCAGAGCACGCTCGGCTCCAATGCGCCCTCCGCGAAGCGCGCCTCGACCACGGCGTCGAGTCCTCCGTCGGGCAAGCTCGCAGTGTCTCCGTCCCACGACGCGGGAACAGCCATCCCGACAGCGACGACCTCCGCGCGCTCGTCATCCCAGGCGTAGAACTGAAAGTCGGCGTATTCGCCGACCACGCGGCCGAGGAGCCGTTCGAGCACGGGGTCGTGGTACAGGAACTCGGGCCAGAGGTCCCGTCCCCTCAGGCTGGCTGCGTGTGGGAGGTGGCCGGGGCGCTCCGCGCGGGTCGGAAACTGCAGCGGCATCGCGGGCGGAGCCTCTCACACACGGACCCGGGCAGAGATAGGCCGAGAATCGGGGCCGTCAGTGATCGAGTCGATAGATGCGCTCGACGATCTCGGCGCCGACCCCTCGCGCGAACCCCGTGTCGGAGCCGATCTCGACAAAGCCCGCCCGGGCGAGCACCTTCGCCGAGGCGGCATTGTGTTCCGCCACGCGACCGTAGAGCGGCCTCGTCTGCTCGATGGCAAGGAATGCCTGAAGCGCCCGCGACGCGAGACCTTGCCCCCAACGCGCCGGTGCGATCCAGTACGTGACCTCCCGTTTTCCCTCCATCGTGTAGCTGCCTATCGTCCCGACGAATTCCCCGTCGTCTTCGATGGCCAGCAGCGTGTTCGACGGGTCGCTGCGGACGTGTTCGTAGTGAGCGTCGAACGCGTTACGGTCGGATGGGTTCGCCCGCGTGAACGCCGCCATCCGAACCGCACGAGGATCGCTCTCCCAGGTGAAGAGCGGGTCGAGATCGCTGTCTGCGAACGTGCGGAGAGTTATCGCCACGAGCGCGGCCCGTCGATCGAGTACCGGCCCATTCGACGAGCGTAGCTTCGCCGGCGAGGCCCCACCAGCTTCCGAGTCGACGTATGCTCACGATCGAGATGAGGATCTGGGGACTCTCGAAACAGGCAGCGCACTACCAGAAGGCGCCGGAAGGCGACATGCGCTGCGATCACTGCAAGTACATGTTTCCGCCGCTCGCGATCGGTGGATGCAGGTGGGTGCGCGGTGTAATTCGAGGCTCCTCGACCTGCGACGAGTTCAGGCCTCGTGCGCGGTCCTGAGCCCTTCTGTGCAGTGGCTGCCACCGGTCGTTCCTAGGCGGCGGCGTAGCCCTCCCTCCGGAGTAGCTCGCGCGCTCTTTCGGCATGGTCGGAGCCGGCGACGAGGATGACCAGGACGCCGCCGTACTCCGGCGAGACGTGTCGGAGCTCAAAGTCCTCGATGTTGATGCTCGCCGCGCCGAGGATCTGAGTGATCCGCGCGAGCACGCCGGGGCGGTCGGGGACGCGGACACGGATGCGGTTCAGCTGCTCCGGCTCGGTCTGGTACGCGAACGACTCCAGTTGCCCACGAGCATCGGCCGCCGCCGCGATCGATGCCTCGATCGAGTCGCGGTCGCGGGCTATGAGCGCCTGCTCGAGCTCGTCGAGCGAGGTGCGGAAGCCGCCGAGCGCCGTCACGATCTCGTCGGCGTTGCCGAGGAAGATGTCGCTCCAGACCGCGGCGTTCGCGCCGGCGAGCCGCGTCATCTCGCGTAGCGACGCGCTGGCGAAGGCGAGCGGCTCGTCCCCGTCCGTCGCGGCCTCGGCGACGCGCAGCATGAGCACGTTGGCGAGAGCGTGGGGGAGATGGCTCGTGAGCGCGAGCAGGCGGTCGTGCGCCTCGGCGTTGGTTCGGACCGGGCGCGCGCCGAGCGAGGCGACGAAGCGCTCGACCAGCGTGACGCTCTCGGCCGAGGAAGCCTCGGTCGGGGTCAGGAACCAGATGGCCGCGTCGAAGAGGTCCGCGGCGGCGCGGGCCGGGCCGCCGGTCGTGCCGCCGGCCACCGGATGGCTTGGGACGAAGCGCTCGTCGGCTATCGACATGAGCGGGCGCTTGGTCGAGGCGACGTCCGTGACCACCACGTCTACATCTGCGGCGTCCAGCACCTCCCGCACCACGAACGCAGCAGCCCCGACCGGGACCGCGACGACGACGAGATCCGCGTCCGCCACCGCGTCGGCGATCGACGCCGCCGGCTCCACTGCGCCGCGGCCCGCCGCGCGCTCGAGCACTCCCGAGTCCGGGTCGAATCCACGGCAGCGTGTGCCCGCGCGGCCGGCGGCGAGCGCGACCGAGGTGCCGATCAAGCCTGTGCCGATGACCGCGAGGCGCACGACCGAGCGCGGCCGTTCCCCGGCGGCGTCCGGAGGCGAAGGAGCGCGACGATCCGCCGCGACCTCCTGCTTGAGCACGTCGAGCACGGCGGAGAAGATCGACCGCACGCCGCGCTCCGAGAGCGGACCGGGATTCGCGGCGACGAGCGCCTGCAGCAGCTCCGCCTCGCGTTCGGGATCGATCCACCGCTCGCCCGCGGCGTCCTTGACGTCTCGCACT
>DASQCM010000144.1:0-12474 GCA_035634675.1 Gaiellaceae bacterium | reverse complement strand
GTCGGATCCTCGAAGAAGTCGTTGTAGGCGAGGGAGTGGACGAAGATCGCGACGAGGCCGAGCCCGGCCGAGAGCGCGAGCATCCCGAACACGCGGTGGTTGATCCGCCGGTACGCGGCGACGAGCAGCGCACCGAGCAGCGCGAAGTAGAGGACGAGCCCGATGCCCCCCTGCTCCGCGGCGACCGTCACGGGCGTGTTGTGCGAGGCGCTCTTCCTCGGCGTGCGGTGCGTGCGCTTCGAGTACGCGTGCTCGAAGCCGCCGAGGCCGACGCCGAGCACCGGGTGCGCCTTCGCGATCCGGATCCCGTTGGCGACGAGGCTCGCGCGGCCACTCGTGGCGCCGTTGAGGCCCGACGTCGTGTGATGGCGCAGCGCGTGCATGAGCTTGGGCTGCGTCACCGCGATCCCCCCGGCCACGACGATGACGGCCGCCAGCGCGAACAGCGACTTCCACCGCCAAACGACCGCAGACAGCAGGAACACGGCAACGAGCAATGCCGCGAAGCTCGACTGCGAGAAGGAGATCAGAAGGCCGAGCCACACGACGGCGGCACCGGCGAGCGCCACGAACCCCCAGCGTCCGAACCGTCCGCGAACGATCAGCACGGCCGTGGGGATGAGGGCGATGACCAGGAACCGCCCGTAGATCGAGGGGTCGAAGAAGACCGAGTTGACCCGGAAGAGAGCCGAGTAGGTGTTGCTGATCTGCACCTTGGAGTTCTGGAAGATGCTGCGCGTCTCGTACTGGTAGAAGCCGACCGCGGAGAAGATGAGCGCCATCGCAGCGAGCTCTCCGTAGAGGAACCGGACACGCGAGGGCCGCCACGGCAGCCGCGCGATCGAGAGCGCGATGATCGCGAACGGGATGTAGAAGGCGAGCAGCTCGATCACCGCGGCGTGAAGGTCGACGGTCCACTCAACGGAGAGACCGATCCAGCCCAGGTAGAGCGCGAGCGGCCATGAGGCGATGCCGAACTCGCGCGAGCGGTCGTCTCCCTCGATGAGCTGCCACAGCAGCAGAGCGGCGCCGCCGAGTGCCACGGCGTAGAGCGGCACGAGGAGGTTGTGCTGCAGGAAATGGATGCGGAACGGGACGAACGCGAGCGTCAGGAACGCGATCAACCAGGGCTCCCGGCGGAACACCCAGGCGAGCAGAGGCGCGATCAAGGCCGCGCCGACGAGCGCCCCCGCGAGCTCCCCGGCGCTGGCCGGGGTGAGCGACGCGATGAGCAGGATCGTTCCCACCAACGCGTAGCCGAGACCGGCGATGCGGTTCCGGCGCGTCCGCGCGACGAGCAGGACCGCGAGGCCGAGGCAGGCGATCGGGGCCGCGATCTCCGCCAGCCCGATCACTTGGACCGCACCCGTACGAGGGCGATCGCGGTGTGCCCTTGCTCGGTCACGAAGAGCCGGTACGTGCCTCGGTTCGAGGGCGCGTGCAGCCGCAGGACCTTCTTCTGCTTCGCGCCGTGCCGGGCGCCGAGCCGCCACGTGTAGCGCGGCGCCTTCGTCTGAACATGTACGGCGAAGAGGGCGCCGGGCCGCACGGAGAGAAGCTTCGGCGCAAGGTCGATGTAGCGGACGACGACCCTGACCGACTTTCGCTCGGCGGCGGGAGTCTCGTTGCCGGCGGCGTCGCGTGCGCCGACCGAGAGGACATATGTCCCCGCGGCAACCGGGCTGCCCTCGACCTTGCCCGCCCACTTGACGTTCGCGTGCTCCCTGGTCGGACGGCCGCGGATGATCTGTCGCTTGCCGAGGTAGACGACGGCGTTCGCCGGCTCGCTGAACGCATACCGGATCGCCAGGGAGCGGCCCGATCCGGGGAAGAGGACGCCGTCCCCGCCGCTCGCCGAGAGCACCTTCGGCGTGGTCGTGTCGAGCAGGATCCGGTTCGGCAGGAGGAACGTGTGGCGCGCGCCGACTAGGTGGACTTCCGGGCGGTAGACGCCGTCAGGGGCATTCGTGCCGGCAGCCGTGCGACCGTCCCAGAAGAACTGATGAGGCGTGCCGCGCGGTACTGACTCCCTCGACGCGACCGTTGCGACCTTGTGCAGGTTGGAGTCGAGGATCGTGACGGTGACATGGTCGGCGTGCCGCAGCCTGATCTGGATCAGCGCCTTGCTGTCGGCGCACCGACACACCGGCGAGATCACCTTCGAGACCTGCGTCCCGGCGATCGGGCTCTTGATCAGCTTGAGGTGCTCGGTGATGGCGAACGCGGCAGCCGTGGCGACCAGCAGGCCCAGAAGCGTGACCGTCGTGAGAACCCGCTGCAAAGCGAGCCGATTCTACGGCCCGGCGATTAAGAACTCGTTGAGGAAGGGGTCAGGCTCGCTCGAGCTCGAGGCGCGGCTCGTCAGCGCGGGGCTGGTGCCTCATCACGAAGACCGTGTAGATCGTCAGGACAACGAAGAGGAAGGCGAGGCCGCCGCCGAGGACCCAGTTCGCGTACGGGACGTTGAGAAGCTTGAGGCCGGTGATGATGAGGATCCCCGCGAGGCCCCCGCGAATCGTCATGTCCGGGACCGTCAGGGTGTAGCGGCTCGAGATGAGGATCCCCGGCACCGAGCCGAGGAGAAGCCATGCAGTCGCGTGCAGGTCGACGTCGCCGATGATCAGGTGCCCAACGCCCGCGACCCAGAGGAGCGCTGCGGCGTGGAAGATGTCCGTCCCGACGATCCGCGGCAGCGTGAGCGGGTAGACCATGACCATCACGAGGCCGAAGTACGTGCCGCTGCCGACGGAGGTGAGGCCGACGACGAAGCCGAAGACGGCGCCGGTGGCGAGGGCGATCAGCTTGTCGCGGCGGCTCATGATGAACGGAGCCTCCGTCGGCCGCACCCCGCGCTTCACGAACGCCTTGGCGAGAAAGCCGATGCCGCCGCCGATGAGCGCCACGCCGATCGCGTAGCCGAGGATCGTCTCCGCATTACTGATCTGGTTTCGGAGCCACCAGGAGACGGCGACACCGGCGATCGCGAGCGGGCCTGAGCCCGCGAACAGCCACAGCGCCAGGTGGCCGTGCACCGTGCTGAGGCGCCGGTGCCGGATCGCGCCGAACGACTTGAAGATCGCGCCGTGGAAGATGTCCGTGCCGACCGCGAAGGTCGGCTTGAAGCCGAAGACGATGATCAGGATCGGTGTCATCAGCGAGCCGCCGCCCACGCCCGTCAGGCCGACGATCAGACCGAGGCCCAGACCCGTGAGCGTGAACTGCCAGGTCACGTCGCCGAGAGGACCATTCCCGCCCCGACAGTCTCGTTCGTCGCCTCGTCGATCAGGACGAAGGCGCCGGTCGTGCGATTCTCCCCGTAGGGATCGACGCACAGCGGCTCGGAGAGACGCAGCCGCACGACCCCGATGTCGTTCAGCTCGAGCCGCTCGGGCGAGGGCGTGTCCTCGAGCGTGTGCACGTCGATGACCGAGACGAGCTCGTCCGCAATTGCGCGCACCGAGCGCGTCGTCTGCTTGATCGCGAGCCGCGCGCGCGGCTCCAGCGGTCGGTCGCTCATCCAGCACACCCGCGCCTCGAGCTCGCGCGCCACGACCGGCGGATCCGCGGGATCCGCGAGCATGTCGCCGCGCGAGACGTCGAGGTCGTCGGCGAGGCGGATCGTGACCGACATCGGCGGGATCGCGGCCTCGAGCGGCCCGTCGATCGTCTCCACGGCCTCGACCTGCGTCCGCGAGCCGGCCGGCAGGACGACGACCTCGTCCCCGGCGCTCCAGACGCCGCCGGCGACCTGGCCCGCGTAGCCGCGGTAGTCGTGGTGCTCGCCCGACATCGGCCGGATCACCCACTGCACCGGGAACCGGCGGCTATCGAGGTCGCGGTCGGAGGCGATCTCCACGCTTTCCAGATGCTCGAGCAGCACGGGTCCGTCGTACCACGGCATGTGCTCCGAGCGATCGACGACGTTGTCGCCTTCCAGCGCCGAGATCGGGATGGCGTGAAGATCCGGCAGCCCGAGCCCCTCGAGCTCGGCGGCGATCTCCTCGAACCGCTCCCGCGACCAGTCGACGAGATCCATCTTGTTCACGGCCGCAACCGCGTGCGGCACGCGCAGGATCGAGAGGATGTAGGCGTGGCGGCGCGTCTGCTCGACGACACCCTGCCGCGCATCGACGAGCACGATCCCGAGCTCGGCTGTCGAGGCGCCCGTGACCATGTTGCGCGTGTACTGGACGTGGCCCGGCGCGTCGGCGAGCTGGAAGCGCCGTCTCGGCGTGACGAAGGAGCGGTAGGCGACGTCGATCGTGATCCCCTGCTCGCGCTCGGCCCGGAGGCCGTCGGTGAGCAGCGCGAGGTCGACGTACTCGTTGCCGCGGCGGCGCGAGACGTCCTCGATGTGCTCCAGCTGGTCGACGAAGATCTGCTTCGTGTCGTAGAGCAGGCGGCCGATCAGAGTCGACTTGCCGTCGTCGACCGACCCGCACGTGACAAGGCGCAGGAGCTCGGTCGAGAGGGCTTGCTCAGAAGTAGCCAACGCGCTTCCTGTCCTCCATCGCCGCCTCGCTGAAGCGGTCGTCGGCGCGCGTTTCCCCGCGCTCGGTGACGCGGGTCGCCGCGATCTCCTCGACGACGTCCTCGATCGTCGACGCCTGCGACTCGACGCCGCCGGTGCACGTCATGTCGCCGACCGTGCGGAAGCGCACCGAGGTGACGAACGGCTCCTCCCCGTCCATCCGCTCGATGTACTCCGAGGCCGCATAGAGCATCCCGTCGCGGCGGAAGACCTCGCGCTCGTGGGCGAAGTAGATCGACGGCAGCTCGAGCTGCTCGCGCGCCACGTACTGCCAGACGTCGAGCTCCGTCCAGTTCGAGATCGGGAAGACGCGGACATGCTCGCCCTTGCGGACGCGCGCGTTGTACAGGCTCCACAGCTCGGGCCGCTGCACGCGCGGGTTCCACTGGCCGAAGTCGTCGCGGAAGGAGAAGATCCGCTCCTTCGCGCGGCTCCGCTCCTCGTCGCGGCGGGCGCCACCGATCGCGGCGTCGAAGCCGTGCTCCTCGATCGCGTCGAGCAGCGTCGTCGTCTGGAGCCGGTTCCGCGACGCGCGCGGCCCTGTCTCCTCGACGACCCGGCCCTTGTCGATCGACTCCTGCACCGACGCCACGACGAGCCGCTCCCCGAGCTCGGCGACGCGCCGGTCGCGGTACTCGATCGCCTCGGCGAAGTTGTGCCCGGTGTCGACGTGCATGATCGGGAACGGGAACTTGCCCGGCCGAAACGCCTTCTCGGCGAGCCGGAGCAGGACGATCGAGTCCTTCCCGCCGGAGAAGAGCAGCACCGGCCGCTCGAGCTCCGCCGCGACCTCGCGGAAGATGTGGACGGCCTCGGACTCGAGCTCGTCGAGGTGCGAGAGGACGGGAAGCGCGCGAGTGCTGGCGCTCACTCGGCTTCGACCCGCTGGGGAAGGAGGTTGAGCTCTTCGAGGCGGTCGATGACGAGCGCGGCCGATTCGGGCGGCGTGAGATCGGTGGTCTCGAGGCGCAGCTCCGGGTCGAGCGGCTTCTCGTACGGCGCCGAGACGCCGGTGAAGTCGTCGATCTCGCCGGCGTAGGCGGCCGCGTAGAGCCCCTTCGGGTCGCGCCGGGCGCACTCCTCGATCGGCGTCGCGACGTGGATCTCCACGAACGACGCGTGCTGCTCGACCAGCCCCCGCGCATGCCGCCGCATCTCCTCGTAGGGCGAGATCGCCGAGACGATCACGACCGCGCCGGCGCGCGCGAGCCGCGAGGCGACCCAGCCGATGCGCGCGATGTTCGCGTCCCGGTCTTCCTTCGAGAAGCCGAGGCCCTTGGAGAGGTGGGTGCGGATGATGTCACCGTCGAGGTGGTCGACGACGAAGCCCCGCCGCTCGAGCTCCGGCTCGACGATGTTGGCGATCGTGGTCTTGCCCGCTCCCGAGAGCCCCGTGAACCAGAGGACGAACCCGGTCATGTGTGGATCCCGCACTCCGTCCTCTCCGTCCCGGCCCAGCGCCCCTCACGGCCCTTGCCCGGGAGAGTCGAGTGCGTGTCGCCGATCGACTCGTACCCCTGGTCGTGCAGCTTGTTGTACGGCAGGCCGCGCTCACGGATGTACGCCCAGCAGTCGTCGTCGGACCAGTCGGCGAGCGGGTTTGCCTTCCAGAGCTCGTGCTGCTCGTCCCAGCCGAGCTTCGGCGCGTCGGCCCGCGTCGGCGACTGGTCGCGGCGGATGCCCGTGATCCAGGCGTCGAGGTCGAGCAGCGCGCGGTTGAGCGGCTCGAGCTTGGCGACGGCGAGGTAGAGGTCGGGATTCGTCTCCCAGAGGCCGTCCTCGACGGGCGCGCCGGCGAAGGCCTCGATCTTCGTGTCATAACGGCGCTCGACGTCGCGCCAGAGCTCGTGGGTCTCCGGGAAGAGGTAGTTCGTGTCGATCGCGAAGACGCGCGCCTTCGGCTCGAGCTCGAAGAGCATGTCGAGCAGCACGGTCTCCTCCTTCTGGAAGGAGCAGGCGAGCGCGACGCGGTCCGGGAACTCCGCGAGGACGTACTCGACGACCCGCTGTGCGGGCCACGCCTCGACGTCAGCCGGCAGCTGCAGGTTCGCCGCCAAGGAGCACCTCCTTCAACGTGTCACCGCGGAGGCCGAGACGGAGCGTTTCGAGCGGGATCACCTCGTCGGGCGGGATGTTGCCGAGGTTGACCTCCGGACCAAACTGCTTGATGAACCACACCTGCGCGACCTTCGTGGGAGCCTCGAAGACGACGTTCTCGATGCCGACGGCTTCGGCGATCTCGCCGATCAGCTCGGTCCGCATCCCGCCGGCTGAGTCGAAGATGCCTGCGGTTCCGCCTTCGCGCGCCTCGGTGATGACCTTCCATGCACCTGCCTCGAGCTCCTCGCGGAGCCAGAGCGTCCATTCCGCGGCCGAGTACTCGACAGTCGAATCCTTGGAGCCGACCTCCGAGAGCACCGTGAAATCGCGCGAGAAATCCGTGATGAGCTCGAGCTTCCGCTCGCGCGGGATGTCGATGGTGCCGTCGGAGAGCTCGACGTGCGTGAGGCCCAGCTTGCCGAGCCAGGACTTGTACGCGTCGAGTTGATCCCGCGCGTACACGACCTCGAAGAACGTCCCGCCGATCACCACGGGCTTCTCGCGGAGCACCTCGAGCTTCCGCTCGAGGTTCTGCGTCACGGCGGCCGTTCCCCACCCGAGCTTGACGATCGAGATGTAGTCACTCGCAGTCTCGAGGACGTCCTCCCACGCGCGCGGCCCCAGGCCCTTGTCGATGACGTGGGTGAGACCGGTGTTGCGCGGACGCGCAGGCAGTCCCAGGAATCCGCCGGCCATGACGGCCAGGGTACCTAATCGTTGACATAGGAATCCTTTATCGGGTCGGAGGCCCGTATTCTCCCGCGCATGCGTTGGGTCGCCAAAGCAGCCCTCCAACGAGGGCTCGGAGTGCTGCCGCAGGGCGAGCGCGTCAACTACGTCTTCCAGCGGCACGTTCTCCACTCGTTCCCGGTACGGGACGCCGCGTACCGCCAGAAGTTCACGCGCGCGACCGCGCATCTCGCCGCGTACGAGGAGCACGGGCCGGGCATTCCCATCGGTGAGGCCACGTTCTACGAGTTCGGCGCGGGCTGGGATCTCGCGATCCCGCTCTCGTACGCGCTGCTCGGGGTCGGGGGACAGGTGGTGATCGACATCCGGCCCAGCGCTCGGATCGAGCTCGTGAACGAGACGATCGACGCGCTCGAGCGGCTGCGGCCGGAGCTCGAGGAGGCGACCGGCCACGGGCTGCGGGATCTCGGCGGGCCGGTCTCCTCAATCGCCGAGCTCGAGCCGCGCTTCGGGATCCGATATCTGGCGCCGTGCGACGCGCGGGCCACCGGCCTTCCCGCGGGGTCGATCGACTTTGCCAGCAGCACGGACACGTGCGAGCACATCCCTGCTCCCGATCTCGCCGAGATCTTCACGGAGTCTCGCCGGCTCCTGCGCACCAGCGGCGCCTTCAGCTGCCGGATCGACCTCCAGGACCACTATTCGTATTTCGATCCCAGCCTCTCGCGGTACAACTTCCTCCGCTACTCGGACCGGACCTGGAGGCTCGTCAACTCGCCACTTCACTATCAGAACCGGCTACGGGAGCCCGACTATCTGGAGCTCGTCCGTGACGCAGGTCTCGAGGTCGTCGTGATCAACCCGTCCGGGCCGAGCGAGCAGGGGCGCCTCGAGCTCGAGGCTCTACCGATCGCGCAACGCTTTCGCAAGTACCCGCCCGAGGAGCTGGGCGTGACTGTGCTCTCCTTCGTGGCGAAAGCACTCGGCTAGAAGATCTCGCGGAGGAGCTGCTCGATCTCCTCCGGGGTCGCGGGCTTCGGGTTGGCTCGATTGCCGCCGCGCTGGGCGGCCTCGGCGGCGAGCGTAGGCAGGTCAGCCTCCGGCACGCCGAGCTCGCTCAATCGCCTCGGTCCGGCAAGCCCGGCCAGCTCCTCGACCCTGCTGGCCGGATCGTCCGGCGCGCCGATCGCCTCACCGAAGCGCCGCACCGCCTCCGGCGCGTAGGCGGCGTTGAAATGAAGCGCGGGCGGAAGCGTGATCCCGTTCAGCGTGCCGTGCGGGAGCCCGTAGCGGCCGCCGACCGCCTGCGCCATCGCATGCGCGAGCCCAAGGCCCGACGCTGCCAGCGCCGCGCCGGCGTGGCAGGCGCCGCGTAGCAGCGCCGCCCGCGCATCGAGATCCTCCGGCGCGGCGACGACGCGCGGCAGCCACTCGGAGATGAGTTGCGCACCGGCCAGCGCGTGCCCGTCCGCGTAGGGATTGTTCTCCTCGACATAGAGCGCCTCGGCGCAGTGGGCGAGCGCGTTCATCGACGTGCCGACGGTCGTCTCCACCGACAGCCCGAGCGTCAGCTTCGGCTCGTAGACGATCGCGGTGGGGAGCGCGCCGCCGCCGCCGCCGGTCATTCGCCTGACCGGGTCGCGGACGCCGAAGTAGTTCGTCCATTCGGCACCGGAGTACGTCGTCGGCACCGAGACGAGCGGCAGTCTCGTCCGGGCCGAGATCGCCTTCCCGAGGTCGATCGCGCTCCCGCCACCGACCACGATCACCCCATCGGCGGCAGTAGCGGCGGCGGTGCTTATGGCGTCGCCGATCCGGTCGGAGGGAACCTCGACCCACCGGGAGACCACCTCGACCGGAAGCTCGAGCGAGTCCCAGCGCCGGCTGGAGACGAGGGACGCCAAGGAGACGCCCGCCTCCGCGCAAGCCTCGGGCAGCGACTCGAGGCCCCAACGAACGATCACGACAACCGGCTGCGGGCGAACTCGACGAACGCCTGGGCTACGCGGGTCTCGGCGCGACCGGTTGCGCGGGCGAGCTGGACCTCACGCGCGGGCTCGAGGCCTTCCACGCGAGCGACCGCGAGCGTTCCCGCGGCGAGATCTCCCTCGATCGCGATCCGCGAGATGAAGGTCGCGCCGAAGCCACCCAGCACGGCGGCGCGGGCGGACTCCTGGAGGCCGAGCTCGAGGCTCACGTTGAGGTCGCGCAGGCGTAGGCCGAGCTCGCGGAGCTCGTCGTCGATCATCTGCCGGATCCCGGCGCCGTCCTGCATGAGCACGAGCGGCTCGGCCTTCAGCTCGTCGAGCGTCATGGTCTTGCCGGCGCGCTTGTGGCCGGCGGGAACGGCGAGCACGACCTCGTCGCGGTAGAGCGGCTCAAACGAGACGCCGCGGTGCCGCCCCGAAGCGCCGACGACGCCGAGCTCGAGCTCGCGCCGGCCGACCTGCTCGACGACCGTCTGCGTGTCCGACACCGTCAGCACGACATGCGTCTGGGGATGGAGCTGCTGGAACTCGCCGAGCAGGCCGGGCAGCACGCTGCCGCCGGGCCCGGTCGAGGCGCCGATCTCGAGCCGTCCCTTGAGCTCGCCCTCGGCCTCTTCCCCGAGCTCGGCCAGCAGCTGCTGCTCCTGCGCGAGCAGCCGCTGCGCTCCGCGGTAGAGGCGCATCCCGGCCTCCGTCGGCTCGACACGGCGGCCGGACCGGTCCAGGAGCTGCTGACCGAGGCGCTGCTCGAGCGAGCGGATCTGGAGGCTGACGGCGGGCTGCGTGACGCCAAGCTGGTCGGCCGCCTGCGAGAAGCTGCGGCGCTCGACAACCGCGCAGAACGCCACGAGCTGCTTCGTGTCCATAAGCACACGTTATAGCGACCGGCAGCTTTACGATCGGTCCGTGCCGGAGACGACGCGGCTGGAGGACACGCTCGTCCGCGGCTACCGCCAGCTCGCTCTCGAGACGCCGGCGCGGCCCCGCGACACCGTGCTGCGCGCGCTCGACATCCTGCTCTCGAGCCTGTTCCTCCTCCTCTCCCTGCCGATCTCGCTCGCAATCGGAGTGCTCGTGCTCGTGACCAGCGGGACCCCCGTCCTCTACCGCGGCGAGCGCGTCGGACGTGGCGGGCGCGTGTTCACGATGTACAAGTTCCGGACGCTGCGGCGCGGCGCCGAGCTGAGGCTCGGGCAACATCTCGGCGAGGAGCTCGTCCAGCGCACAACGGCGGAGTTCACGCCGGTCGGGCACTGGCTCAAGGCAACCCAGCTCGACGAGATCCCCCAGTTCGTGAACGTCCTGCGCGGCGACATGAGCCTGGTCGGGCCGCGGCCGATCCGTCCCGTCTTCTTCGAGGAGCTGGTGCACGAGCTTCCGTCGTACTGGCAGCGCCTCGTCGTGCGGCCCGGCCTCACCGGCCTTGCCCAGGTGCGGCGCGGGTACGAGACCCCGATGGCCGAGAAGCTCGCCCACGACCTTGAATGGATCGCCGACCGGTCGGTCTCGCTCTACCTCCACACCGTCGTCGCGACCGGCTGGCGGGTGCTCAAGCAGTCGCTGCGCGGCCTCGTCGGTTCCGGCGACCACTAGAGTCAGCCGCCGTGTGCGGGATCTGCGGGATTGCGACGACGCGCGGCAACGCGGACCTCGAGGAGCTGCGCGCGATGAGCGACCTCCTCGTCCACCGGGGACCCGACAGCGCCGGCGAGCACGTGGACGGCGGCATCGCCCTTGCGGCCCGGCGCCTCTCGATCCTCGACCTCGAGCACGGCGACCAGCCGATCGCGAACGAGGACGGGACGTGCGTCGTCGTCCAGAACGGCGAGATCTACAACTACCCGGAGCTCCGCCGCGAGCTCGAGCGGGCCGGGCACGATCTGCGCACGCGCTGCGACACCGAGGCGCTCGTCCACCTCTACGAGGACTACGGCGTCGGCTTCGCCGAGCGGCTGCGCGGCATGTTCGCGGTCGCGATCTGGGACGCGCGGCGGCGCCGGCTCGTGCTGGCGCGCGATCGCTACGGGATCAAGCCGCTCTACTACCGCCATGCCGGCGGCGAGCTCCGCTTCGCCTCGGAGGTGCGGTCGCTGCCGCACGGCGAGATCGATCCCGACGCCCTGGAGGCGTTCCTCGCGTTCAACTCGATCCCTGCGCCGTACTCGATCTTCCGCGACGTCCGGAAGCTGCCCGCAGGTCACGTGCTCGTGTGGCAGAACGGAGAGGTGACCGTCGATCGCTTCGCTCGGCCCGGTCCGGCACAGGAGGACGAGCTGCGGGACGGCGACGAGGCGGAGCTGATCGAAGAGCTGCGGGCCCGGCTGCGCGACTCGGTCCGGGCGCATCTCCTCTCCGACGTTCCGGTCGGAGTCCTACTTTCGGGCGGCGTCGATTCCGCGGCGCTCGCCGCGCTCGCGGCTCAGGAGACCCCCGAGCCGGTGCACACATTCACGATCGGCTTCGCGGAGCGGAGCTTCGACGAGCGCGCCGACGCGAGGCTCGTCGCCGACCGGTACGGGACGGAGCACCACGAGCTCCTCGTGCAGCCTGACCCCGAGCTGTTGCTGCTCGCGCTCGCGGAGGCGTTCGACGAGCCGTTCGCGGACTCCTCTGCGCTCCCGACGTACCTCGTCTCGCAGCTGGCGGCCGAGCACGTCAAGGTCGCGCTCTCGGGCGAGGGCGGAGACGAGCTGTTCGGCGGCTACTACACGTACGCCGCGGATCTGATGGCAGACCGGCTGGCGCCGCTGGCCCGGGTCGCGCGCCCGCTCGTCGAGGCGCTGCCGGCCTCGACGCGGAAGGCCAGCCTCGACTACAAGGCGAAGCGCTTTGTGCGGGCGGCGCACCTGCCGCCGCTCGAGCGGCACCATGGCTGGAAGGAGATCTTCTCCGCCGACGTACGCGCCGAGCTGACGGGTCGCCGGGACGGATTCGATCCGGTCGACGTCCTTCGCTCTCGCTACGCCGAGACGGCGGGAGCGCCGGAGCTCGCGCGGCTGCAGGACGTCGACTTCGGGATCTATCTCGTCGACGACCTGCTCGTGAAGACCGACCGCGCGTCGATGGCCCACTCGCTCGAGGCGCGCGTCCCCTTCCTCGACCCGCTCGTGACGAACCTCGCCTTCGCGCTCCCCACGCGCCTGAAGGTGCGCGGCCTTGCCAAGA
>DASQCM010000143.1:0-2298 GCA_035634675.1 Gaiellaceae bacterium | reverse complement strand
GCGGTGCGCGTCTTCCTGGGCATAACGGGCGCCTCGGGCGCTCCGTACGCGGCACGCCTCATTCGGGCACTGACCGCCGCGGACGTCGAGCTCGGCATCTGCGCGTCGAGCGCCGGCATCGAGGTGCTGGCGACCGAGCTCCACGGCAACCCGCGGCTGTCGCGCGACGAGACGCTCACCCGGGTACTCGAGCACGCGCAGGGCGGCAACGTCACCGTCTACGAGCCGAACGACTGGAAGTCGCCCTACGCGAGCGGGTCGGCGAAGGTCGACGCGTACGTGATCTGCCCGTGCTCGATGGGCACGCTCGGGACGATCGCCTCGGGCGCCATGTCGAATCTCATCCATCGCGCCGCCTCGGTGGCCCTCAAGGAGGAGCGGAGGCTCGTCCTCATGCCGCGCGAGACGCCGCTGTCCCTCATCCATCTGCGGAACATGCTCACGGTCAAGGAGGCGGGGGCGACCGTGCTGTTTCTCGCCCCCGGCTTCTACCACGGCGCCGAAACGATCGACGACCTCGTCGACTTCATCGTGGCGCGTGCGCTTGACCAACTCGGCCTGGAGGTCGAGCATGTGAAGAGATGGGGGGAAGGCGAGTGACGTGAGCGTCAACTACGAGTCCGGCCGGCTCGCGCCGGACAACGTGCGACGCATGTTCGACCGGATCGCGCCGGTCTACGACGCCATGAACCGGACGATGACCGCAGGGCTCGACCGGCGCTGGCGCCGGCTCACCGCTGAGGCGGTCGTCCGTCCCGGCGACGAAGTCCTCGATGCGTGCTGCGGGACGGGTGACCTTGCGATCGCCGGCGCCGCTGCGGGCGGCCGCGTCACCGGGCTCGACTTCTCGGAGCCCATGCTCGAGCGTGCGCGGCGCAAGGCGCCGAGTCTCGAGTGGATCCAAGGCGATGTGCTCGAGCTGCCCTTCGAGGATGCGAGCTTCGACGCGGCGACCGTGGGCTTCGGCGTCCGGAATGTCGACGACCTGCAGCGCGCCCTCGTCGAGCTGCGCCGCGTTCTCCGTCCGGGCGGGCGGCTGGGCATCCTCGAGATCACACGCCCGCGCGGTGTTCTTGCGCCCTTCTATCGCTTCTGGTTCGACAGAGTCGTGCCGTTGCTAGGCAAGCTGTTGCCAGGTGGGTCCGCCTACACGTATCTCCCGGCGAGCGTGCGGCGCTTCCCCGGGCCCGAGGAGCTGGCGGAGCTGATAGCTGCGGCCGGCTTTCGGGAGGTCCGTTTCCGCCTCTTCGCGGGCAGCATCGTCGCGCTGCACACGGCGGACGCGGTTTGAGCGCACTCGCGGAGATCCGTGAGGCGCCCGGGCTGGACGCCTACCTCGGCGAGCTCGAGGACCGTCTCGAGCATGCCGTCGGCGCCTACCGCGGCGTCGTCGCGGAAGTCGGTGCGGAGGCGCTCGCCGCCGGCGGGAAGCGGCTGCGGCCGCTGCTCGTGTACCTCTCGGCGCCGCCCGGGTCGGAGCCGCCGGTGGTCGCCGGCGTCGCAGTCGAGCTCATCCACCTTGCAACGCTCATGCACGACGACCTCATCGACCGTGCCTCACTGCGTCGCGGCCATGCATCGGCCTGGTCGGCGCACGGCCCAGAAGCCGCACGAGCAGCGGGCGACTACCTCTTCGCGCGCGCGTTCGCCGAGCTCGCGGCCACGAGAAGCGCAGAGGCGCTCGCGGTCCTCGCGAACGCGACACTGTGTCTCGCCCGCGGTGAAGCGATGCAGCGCTCGCAACGGTTCGATCCAGACACGACGATCGAGGCGTATCTCGAACGCTGCACGCTGAAGACGGGGAAGCTCTTCGAGGCGGCATGCCGCCTCGCAGGCGGCTCGGGGTCGTTCGGGCTCGCGCTCGGCGTCGCGTTCCAGATCACCGACGACATCCTCGACTGCTCGGGCGTGACGATCGAGACCGGCAAGATCGCCGGCACCGATCTGCGTGAGGGAACTCCGACCCTGCCGCTCCTCCTCGCCGCCCAACGTGACGAGGCCGTCCGCGCAGCACTCGCGGGCGGAGCGCAGCTCGAGGGTGCACTGCTGCGTGTCGCCTCGACCGGTGCGATCGAGGAGAGTCGGGAAGTCGCGCTCGCCTACGCGCGCAATGCCCGCGCCTGTCTGAACGGCGAGCTGCATCGCGAGGAGCTCGAATCCTTGACCTACGCCGTCGTGAACAGGGAGCGCTAGTCGAATGGCGCTGCTCGAGCGAACAGACACGCTCGCCGCGATCCGCGAGAAGGTGGAAGCCGGCGAACGGCTCGACTTCGACGACGGCGTGACGCTCATGGAGAC
>DASQCM010000142.1:0-7259 GCA_035634675.1 Gaiellaceae bacterium | reverse complement strand
GGTGAGGCGGATGTACGCCTCCGAGGCTCGCTCCTCGGTGATCCAGCTCGTGATCACGGGCTTGCGGGACGCCGGCGGCTTGGCGATCTCCGAGACCGCGAGATCGCCGTAGACGGTGAGCGCGAGCGTGCGCGGGATCGGCGTCGCGGTCATGTGAAGTACGTGCGGAGCACGACCTCCCGCCAGCGCCGAGCGCTGCTCGACGCCGAAGCGGTGCTGCTCGTCGACGACGGCGACCGCGAGATCCCGGAGCTCGATGCCTTCCTGGATGAGAGCGTGGGTGCCGACGACGACGTCCGCGCCGAGCGCCGCCTCGCGCTCCCGCTTCTTCGACGAGCTCGTGAGAAGCGCGCAGCTGACGCCGAGCTCGAGGCAGAGGTCGGCGATCGTGAGGAAGTGCTGCTCGGCGAGCGTCTCGGTCGGGGCCATGAGCGCGCCCTGGCGCCCGCTCTCGACCGCGCGCAGGAGCGCGTAGAGCGCGACGACGGTCTTGCCCGAGCCGACGTCCCCCTGCAGGAGCCGCTGCATCGGAGAGGTGTGCGCGAGCTCGCCGTCGATCTCGCGGATCGCCTGCTCCTGGTACGGCGTGAGCGCGAAGGGCAGCGCCTCGCGGTAGCGGCGGATCAGCTCGCCCGGGTCGCCGAGCTCCGGCGCGAGGGTCTTCTCCCGCTCGGCCACGCGTCGGGCGATGCCGACCTGGAGGACAAGCAGCTCCTCGAAGGCGAGCCGCCGCCGCGCCGTCTCGGCCTCGTCGAGGTCGCGCGGGCGGTGCACCGCCGCAAGCGCGTCGCGCTTGAGCGCCAGCCCTTCGCGCTCACGCAGCTCGGCGGGAAGCGGATCCGGAACCTGGACCGCAAGCGGGAGTGCGGCGTCCACGACGCGGCGCACCGTCGCCGCGGCGATCTCCTCCGCCGCCGGATAAACGGGAGCAAAGTCAGCGGTGGCGCGTGTATCGCCGATGTCGTAGGAGCGAGGCTCGAAGCCCCAGCGCCCAAGCTTGCCGCGGAGCCTGACCTCCGTGCCGGGCTTGAGCCGGTCCGCGAGCCACGGCTGGTTGAACCAGGTGACGCTGACGGCTGCCGTGCCGTCATCGACGCGCGCGACGATCCGCGTCCGCCTGCGACCGCGCATCGGGCGCCTTTCGACGTTGAGCACCTGGCCGGTGACGACCACCTCTTCCCCCTCGCGCAGCGCGGCGATCGAGACCTCGTCCGCGGCCGTCTCGTAGCGGCGAGGCCGGTGCTCGAACACGTCGCGCACGGTCGAGAGCCCGAGCTTCCCGAGCTTCCGCTGGGTCGTCGCGGCGACGCCGGGCAGGCTCGCGAGGTCGAGCTCCAGGCGGTCCGGGCGGAGCGCGCGCGGCGTCGGGGGCCAGGCCTTTGGAGGGTCCAGGCCTGGGAATGCCGTCAGTCGACGGGCGTCTGTCATCGTCTGCGTGCGAGCCACCGGGGCGGTTCGAGTATCCCGCCTGGACCGGACGTCAGTCTCCGTCTCGGAACCAGAAGAGCGCAAGCGTCCCCGGCCCCGCGTGCGCGCCGATCACCGCGCCGAGCGTGACGACGAGCTCGAGCTCGGCCCTCGGGCGCCGCTCCCGAACCATCGCCTCCAGTTCCGCTGCCCGCTCCGGCGCCGCGGCGTGCCCGACTGCCAGCTTGAACTCGGGCTCGTCCCGCGTCTGCGTCTCGAGGGCCTCGGAGAGCTCGGCGAACGCCTTTCGCTCACCGCGAACGCGCTTCACGGGCTCCACCTCGCCGTCCCGGATCGAGAGGATCGGCTTGACGTTGAGCAGCGACCCGGCGAACGCGGCCGCCTTGCCGATGCGGCCCCCGCGCTGGAGGAACTCGAGCGTGTCGACCGTGAACAGGAGCCCTCGCTCGCGGCGGTAGCGGTCGACGAGCGCTTCGACCTCCTCGCCGCTCGTGCCGCGCTCGAGCCGACGCTGGATCGCGAGCGCGAGCATCGCGATCGAGGCCGATGCAGTCTCGGTATCGATCGCCCGCACCACACCGTGCCCGACCTCCGCCGCTGCCATCTCCGCGCTCGCAAACGTGCCCGAGACGCGCGCCGAGACGTGGAGCGAGAAGATCCGCTCGTAGGCGCCGAGCTCGCGGTAACAGGCGAGGAAGTCGCCCGGCGTTGGCTGCGACGTCGTCGGGAAGACGCTCGACTCGCGCAATCTCGCGTAAAACTCCGTGGGGTCGATGTCGACGCCGTCGCGCAGGCTCTCGTCGCCGAAGTTGACGTAGAGCGGCACGACGCGCCAGTTCGGAAAGCGGTCGGCCGCGTCGGGCAGGTCGGCCGTGGAGTCGAGGACGATCGCCGTGTTGGCGGCGGTGAGCCTCACCGAGCGGCGGGAGCAGCCGCGTGCAGGATCGCGGCCACGATGTCGTCGAGTTCCTGGTCCTTCCGCAGGCACCTCACCGCCCCGGCCTCGACGAGCGCCTCGCGCTCGGCCGCATTCGCGGATGCCGTCAGGGCGACCACCGCGACCTCGGGCGCCAGTGCGCGCACCTGCGCCGTGGCCTCCACCCCGTCCATGACGGGCATCCGGTAGTCCATCAACATCACGTCCGGCCGGTACTCGATCGCAGCGGCGACGGCGGCGCCGCCGTCACCCACCGCGGCGACAACCTCGATGTCGCCACGCATCCCGAGCAGGAGCTCGAGCGCATCACGGAAGACATCGTTGTCCTCGACGAGCACGATCCGCACCGGTCGCATCCGCCAGAACCCTATTCCGCTCCCAGCAGAAGCGGGTAGTGCGGCTGGCCCCCTTCGTGCACCTCGACCTCGAGCCCGGGATAGGCGGACGCGAGCCGTTCGAGAAGGCCGTCGAGCGGCGGCGGCTCGTCCCCGGTGAGAAGCGTCAGGAGCGCGCGCGGCTCCCCGAGCAGCTGAGCGACGACGCCGAACGCGACGTCGGCGAAGTCGTCCCCGCCTGCGACGGGCTCGCCGGCCGCAAGGCCGAGCCAGTCCCCGTTTCTGATCGCAAGGCCGTTGAGGGAGACGTCGCGGGAGGCGCGCGCGACCTCGCCGGTAGCAACGGCCGCGGCGGCCTCTGTCATCTCTGCGGCGTTCTCGGCCGCTCCTCGCCCGCCGTCGTAGGCGACGAGCGCTGCAAGGCCGGCGGGAATCGACTCCGTCGGGACGATCGCGACGGGTCCGTCTGCCTGCTGCGCAGCGTGCTCGGCGGCGAGCCGCACGTTCGCGTTGTTCGGCAGGATGATCGCCTCGTCGGCCTCGAGCTCTCCGATCGCGGCGACGAGCTCGGCCGTCGAGGGGTTGGCCGTCTGTCCGCCCTCCACGATCCGAATTGCCCCGACCGGCTCCGCGAGCGTCTCGAACAGGCGCCGGTTCCCCTCGCCGACGACCACCGCGACGATGCCGCTCTGCGCGCGCGTGGACGGGACGAGCGAGAGGCGCCGATCCCGCTGCTCCTGCTGCTCGTGCATGTTGGCGATCTCGACGCCCTCGATCGTGCCGGCGGCCGTCCCGAGGGAGAGCGCGGCTCCCGGGTCGTCGGTGTGCACGTGCACCTTGAGCGCCGTCTCGTCGCCGACCACGACGAGCGAGTCGCCCAGCTCCTCGAGCCGGGCCTCGAGCGCGTCCTGGTCGAGGGCGTCTCCCTCGACGACGAAGACCGTGCAGTAGCGGTAGCGCGACGGCTCGAGATGGATCGCGTCGGGCCCTGCGACCTCGACGGCCACCTCGGGCGCCGCGGGCACGGCCTCGCCGCTGACGGCTCCCGCCACTCCTCGGAGGAGCTCGACCAACCCGGCACCCCCTGCGTCGACGACCCCGGCCTCACGCAGGACCTCCAGCTGCTCGGGCGTCCGGGCCACGGCGTCCTCCCCGTGCCGGACGAGCTCGACGAGCACCTCGCCGAGCGGCCCGGGCTCGCCCGCGCGCCGCTCGGCCTCCTCGGCGAGCTCGCGGATGACGGACAGCATCGTCCCCTCGACCGGCCGGCGCACCGCGCGGTAGGCGGCGTCGGACGCTCCACGCAGCGCGCGCGCCGTCAGTGCCGGGTCGATGCCGTTCGTCGACTCGGCGAGGACGTCGGCGACGCCCCGCACGATCTGGGAGAGGATGACGCCCGAGTTGCCGCGGGCGCCCATCAACGCCGCCCGCGCGACGGTATGAGCGAGCGCTGGGCGCTCCGCGGCGGCCTCCGGCGACGCGACCGCGTCCGCGACGGCCCGCACCGTCAGCGTGAGGTTCGTGCCGGTGTCGCCGTCGGGCACGGGATAGACGTTGAGGTCGTCGATCCGGCTGCGGCTCGTCTCGAGCGAGGCGAGGGCGGCGCCGACGAGGCCGCGTACGCGCTCGAGATCCTGCTCGGCGCTCACTTGCCGCCGGTGCGCACGTCGTCCACGTGAACCTCGACGGCGCGGACCGGCAGCCCGGTGAGCCGCGCGACCTCGTACGCGACGCGGTTGCTGACACTTGCGGCGACCTCGGCGAGGTTGAGCCCGTACTCGACGACGACGTGAAGGTCGACCGTCACCTCGCGGCCGTCCCGGCCGATCTCGATGCCGCGTGGCCGGCCGCGGGCGGCGCGCGCCAGGCTGCCGCGCAGCGACCCCTTCATCCCGACGACCCCGTAGCACTCGAGCGCGGTCTCGGCGACGATCTGGGCGATCGCCTCGCTCGAGATCGTGATCCGCCCGAGGCGCGAGGAAAGCGCTTGACCGGCCTCCATCGCGCTCTTGGACCGGCGACTCGCGCTCGCGGTTGCGAGCGGAGAACGTCCGTCCCAGTTCGGACGGCGCTAGAGCGCCTTCTGGACCTTGCCGGCCTTGAGGCAGCGCGTGCAGACGTACGCCCGCGTCGGCTTGCCGTCGAGCAGGACGCGGACGCGCTGGAGATTCGGGTTGAAGCGCCGGTTCGTGGCCACCATCGAATGGCTCCGGTGGTGACCGAAGCCGGGCTTCTTACCGCAGATCGCGCAGACCTTCGACATCTCGAACCAGGATAGCCGCTAGCCGGACTTGGCTTGTTCCCGCACTTGCGAGAACAGGTCGGCCATCTCGAGGGCGGCGCGCGCGGCGTCCGCTCCCCTGTCGATCCGCTCCTCCGCCTGCTCGGTGGTGTCCACGGTGAGCACGCCGAACGCCACCGGGACGCCCGTCTCGAGCCCCGCGAGCTGCAGGCCGGACGCCGCCTCGCCGGCGACGTACTCGAAGTGGGCCGTTTCCCCCCGGACCACGCAGCCGAGCGCGATCACGCACGAGTAGCGGCGGGTCTTCGCGAGCGCCATCGCTCCGATCGGAAGCTCGAAGGCGCCCGGGACCGGCATCACCGTGATCCTCTCGTCCGGCACGCCCGCTGCCGCAAGGGCCTCGAGCGCCGATTCGAGCAGGCGGTTCGAGATCTCGCCGTTGAAGCGGGCGACGACGACGCCCACGGTGCGATCCGCTCCGGAGGGCGAGCCTTCGAGCACTGCGACGTCGTCCGGGATGTCGAGCTCGCCGGGGATGTGCTGCGCCGCCGGGGTCTCCGGCTCCTCGGCCTCGGGCTCCGCTTCGGGCTCGGCCTCGGGCTGTGGCTCCGCCTCGGCCACCGCCATCGCCGCCGGCTCGAGCTCTGCGTCCGAGGACTCGGGCTCCTCTTCGCTTGGTTGCGGCCACCCCACGGGCTCCGCGGCCTGCGGCTCTTGCACGTCGTCCTCCTCCTCGGGAGCCGGCGCCTCGCCCGGCCAGAAACCCTCAGTCGCGCTCATTCACCCTCCGGTTCGAACTTGAGATCCTGGTGGTGCAACTTGTGCCCGAGCTTATCCCGCTTGGCGGCCAGATAGCGAACGTTCTCGGGATGCGGCGGCATCTCGATCGGCACCTGCTCAGTCACCTTCAGCCCGTACGCCTCGACGCCCGAGACCTTCTTCGGGTTGTTCGTGAGGAGGCGCATCGTCGTGATCCCGAGGTCGGCGAGGATCTGGTTGCCGATCCCCCACTCCCGCTCGTCGGCCGCGAAGCCGAGCGCGAGGTTCGCCTCGACCGTGTCGAGGCCGCGCTCCTGGAGCTCGTATGCGCGCAGCTTGTTGAGAAGCCCGATGCCGCGTCCCTCCTGCGCCATGTAGAGCAGGACGCCGCTGCCCTCGGCGGCGATCGCCGCGAGCGCCGCCTCGAGCTGCTCGCCGCAGTCGCAGCGGAGCGAGTGGAAGACGTCGCCGGTGAGGCATTCCGAGTGGACACGCACGAGGACGTTCTCGCCGACGTCGCCCATGACAAGAGCGAGATGCTCGCGGCCGGTGAGGGTCTCCCGGAACGCGATCGCCGAGAAGAGGCCGAACTCGGTCGGCAGCTGCACGGAGACGACACGCTCGACGAGCTTCTCCGTGCGCCGCCGGTGCTCGATCAGGTCGGCGACTGTGATCATCCGCAGCCCGTGCTGCTCGCAGTACGGCACGAGGTCGGGGACGCGGGCCATCGTCCCGTCCTGGTTCATGATCTCGCAGACCACGCCCGCAGGAGACAGGCCGGCGAGACGGGCGAGGTCGACCGCCGCCTCGGTCTGGCCGGAGCGGACGAGGACGCCGCCGTCGCGGGCGCGCAGCGGGAAGACGTGGCCGGGCTGGACGAGGTCGTGCGGGGTGGACTCGGGATCGATGGCGACCTGGATCGTGTGCGCGCGGTCGGCCGCTGAGATGCCGGTCGTGACGCCCTCGCGGGCCTCGACGGAGACCGTGAACGCCGTGCCGAGTGGCGCCTCGTTCCGCTGCGCCATCTGCGGCAGGCCGAGCTCCTCGCAGCGCTCGCCGGTGAGGCAGAGGCAGATCAGCCCCCGCCCGTGCGTGGCCATAAAGTTGATCGCCTCCGGAGTGGCGAACTGCGCCGCCAGGATGAGGTCGCCCTCGTTCTCGCGGTCGGGATCGTCGACGACGACGACCATCCGTCCGTTGCGGATGTCCTCGACGGCCTCCTCGACCGTCGCGAACGGCGTGACGGCGGAGCTCACGACAGCCTCGCAGCCAGCAGGCGCTCTACGACCTTCGCGAGCACGTCGACCTCGAGGTTGACCTCGTCGCCGGGCTCGAGCCCGCCGAGCGTCGTCACCTCGAGCGTGTGCGGGATCAGCGCGACCTCGACTCCGTCGTCGTCGAGCGCAGCGACCGTCAGCGACACGCCGTCGACCGCGATCGAGCCTTTCTCGAGGCAGTAGCGGACGACGCTCTCCGGCGCATCGAACCAGATGCGCCGGCTGTCACCCTCCGGCGCCAGGGAACGGACGCGGCCGACGGCGTCGACGTGGCCCTGCAC
>DASQCM010000141.1:0-4018 GCA_035634675.1 Gaiellaceae bacterium | reverse complement strand
CGCCCGCGGCCGCGGCTCGAGCTCGGCCTCCCGCACCGGCTCCAGCTCTACCGCTCCCTCCTCGAGGTCGCCGCCCCAGGCGGCGATCCCGCCGAGGAGTATCGCCACGCTGGGATGGCCCGCCAGCTCGGCCATCTGCGCGGCAGGCATCGCGCCTACGCCGTCTCCGCGATCGACGAGCACGAGACGCTCGCGGCCCGTGATCCCGTGCCGCCTCAGCCGCAGCGCGATCTCCTGTGCGAGCGCGCGCGCGGAATCCTCGTCCGCGGCCGGCGGAGGCGAACCGAGCACCAGCGGCCGCGAGCCGGGGATGTGGCCGCGCATGTGCGCGTTCGGGCCGCGCACGTCGCCGACCACGAGGTCGTCGTCGCCGAGATGCTCCGCGAGCCAGCCTGCGTCGACGACGGCGTTCACAGCGCGGCGACGATTCCGGCTTCGGCTGCGATCGCGGGCCGCTCCTCGAGCCGCGCGAGCCACGCCGAGAGGAACGAGAAGCGGCCGAGATCGACGCCGAGCATGTCCCGGGCGCGCAGGAGCCACGGCACGTATGCGATGTCGGCGAGCCCGTACTCCGCGCCCCCGAGGAACGGCCGCTCGCCGAGTGCCACGTTGAGCTGCATGAGTGCGGCGCCGAACTTCTCGTCAGCGCCGTCCTCGCCGCGGCGGAACGCGTAGTACGGGTCAGTGAAATCCTTGTCGCGAAAGATGAGCAGCCGGACGAACGCTCGGTCGGCAGGATCCGGCGGGAGCAGCGCCGGCTCCGGAAACCGCTCCTCGAGAAACTCCATGATCACCACCGACTCCGGCAGGGGCCGGCCGTCCTCCTCCTCGACCACGGGAACGCGGCCGCTCGGGTTCTTCCCGTACAACCACGCCGGGCGGTCTGACAGGTCGATCTCGACCGCCTCGAACTCGACGCCCTTCTCGGCGAGGACGATCCGCACGCGCGCGGCGTAGGGGCAGCGAGCGGCGGTGTAGAGCGTGATCACGGCTGCAATCCCATCACGGCAGCGAGTTCCTCGTACAGATCCTGCGCGGGCGGCAGATCGGCGGGCGAGCTCGCGGTACGGGCCACCTCGCGGACCCGCTGCGCGTCGGCGCCGGTGAGCCGTGCGACCACGGTCGCGTTCGCCCCCAGCGCGTAGGCGTCGCCGGGGGGCAGCGGCCCGAAGTACTCCGGGACGGAGAGGTACTCGTCGACGTCGGCGCCGCGGTCGAAGAGGTCGTAGCGGACGACCACGCCGCGCTGGACGCCAAGCGAGAGGACGACGCCGCCGGTCGTGTACGAGAGCTCCTTGGCGAGGGACTTCAGCTGCTCCGGGTCGGCGTCCGTCGCGTCCGAGCGGACGCGCACCCAGCCGCTGCCGACCTCGATGTCCGGCTCGGCACGCAGCACCTTCACGGCGTCGCGCCGAACCTTCTCGGCATCGTCGGTCTGCACGTGCACGAAGCCGAACGTCGGCCCCTCGGGCGGTGCGAGGCGCTGCTCGAGCTCCGCCAGCGGCGCCCAGAGAGTCAGCTCGACCGGCTTCAGTCCCCAGCGTTCGTAGATCCCACGCGCCTCGTCGTTCGAGGCGAGCACCTCGAGCTCGAGCACCTCGGCGCCCGCCTCGCGCAGCCGCTTCACGGCCTCGCGAACGAGCTCGGCTCCGGTTCCGCCGCGCCGGGCCTCGGGCCTCACGTACACGATCTCGAGAAAGCCGAGCCGCTCGCCCTTCCGAACCGCGACCGCCAGGCCCTGGTCGTCGGCCAGGAGGACGATCTCCTCGCGGACCGCCTGCTCGAGCCAGGTGAGATCCTGCTCGACGTCGTCGTCCCGCCACGGCTCATCGGGGATCTCCGCGTTGAACGCCTGCCAGAGCTCGCGAACGAGCGGCAGGTCGTCGGCAGTCGCGGGTCGGATCACGAGGTCAGGTATTGGGCGAGCAGGTAGTGCGCCGTCAGGTTCTGGAACGGATCGAACCGCGCACCCGCGGCCCGGACGTCAACGTCACCATAGAGGGAGGCAACCGCCTTGCGCAGGGCGAGGTCGCCTGCCGGCCACGCGTGCGGGCGGCCGAGGTGGCGGGCGAGGAACCAGTCCGCCGTCCACTCGCCGAGCCCGCGCACCGCGACGATCCGCTCCTTCACCTCGGCATCCGGGAGGAGCGCCAGCCCGTCGAGGTCGAGCTCCGAGCGCGCGAGACCGACCGTGTACTCCGCCTTGCGGCGCGAGAAGCCGACTGCGACGAGCTCCTCCTCCGAGGCGGCGGCCAGCCGCTGCCGCGAGGGGAACGACCAGGCGCGGTCGACTCGCTTGCCGAATCGCTCGACGAGCCGGTTGCGGATGGCGACGGCGGCGAAGAGCGAGACCTGCTGCGCCGTGATCGCGGTCACGAGAGCCTCGAATGGGTCGGGCGCGAGCGAGGGCCGGAAGCCGGCGAAGCGGACGACGAGCGGGGCGAGCAGCTCGTCGCGCGACGCCCAGCCGGCGAAAGCAACGAGGTCGAATTCGAAGCCGAGCAGCTTGCGCACCACCGGCTCCGTCTCGGCGTTGAGCGGCTCCACGTCGACGCCGCCTTCAGCCGCTGCGATCCGCACTTCCCGCCCGGCGATCGCGCGGTAGAGGGCATCGTCTTCCCACATCGTGGCCCGGTCCGACCCGAACGCGCGGAACCGAGCCGTGGTCAGCTCCAGCGAGAACGGCTCGGGAGCCGCGAGGAACGCCACTGCCCGGCGGCGCTAGAGGTGCGAGGTGAGGCCCGCGCCGGAGGCGTCTGCGCCCTCTGCCGCGTCGCCGTCCTCCGCGTTCGCGTACCACGAGCGCCAGTACGTCCCGTCGTCGAGGTCGCGCGCGAACGTCGACAACCGCAGAGGGTGGAACGTGTCGCACATGACGGCGAGCTCGTGGGTCTCGTGCATCCCGATCGCCTTCTCCGCGAGCCCCGGCTGCGGCCCGTGCGGCAGTCCCGACGGATGGAGCGTGATCGAGCCGACCTCGACGCCCTTGCGCGAGCCGAAGTTGCCCGAGACGTAATAGATCATCTCCTCCGACTGCAGGTTCGAGTGGTGGTACGGGATCGGCACCGCGAGCGGGTCGAAGTCGAGCTTGCGCGGGCAGAACGAGCAGATCACGAAGTTCTGGCCCGCAAACGTCTGGTGCGAGGGCGGAGGCTGGTGGATGCGGCCGGTGATCGGCTCGAAGTCGTGGACCGAGAACGTCCAGGGATAGAGGTAGCCGTCCCAGCCGACCACGTCGAACGGGTGGTAGTCGACGACGTACGTCTGGTAGCCGTCGCGGACCCGCACCTTGACCGGGTACTCGCCGCGCTCGCGCACCGTGTGCAGCTCCGCCGGAGGATGGATGTCGCGGTTGTAGTACGGGGCACCCTCGAGCAGCTGGCCGTACTGGTTGCGATAGCGGCGCGGAATCTCGATCAGTCCCGGTGTCTCGAACACGAGATAACGCTGGACGCCCTCCGGCTTGAACCGGTAGGTCGTGCCGCGCGGGATCACGACGTAGTCGCCGTCTTTGTACGGCAGCTCGCCGAAGATCGTCTCGAGCGTCCCCGATCCCTCATGGACGAAGACGACCTCGTCGCCCTCGCCGTTGCGGAAGAAGTAGTCCATCGAGCCGGCTGGCCGGCAGAGCGAGATCTCGACGTCGTTGTTCCACATGAGCACGCGCCGGCCGGTGATCTCGTCCCCGGCGGGCGGCGTGTCGAACGTCTTGAAGTGCCGGTGCGCGTGCTGGTCGGGCACCCACTCCTCGCGCTCGATGGGCTCGAAGCCGGCGAGCTCCATGACCCGGCAGGGCGAGTGGAGGTGGTACAGGATCGACTCGTTGCCGACGAAGCCGTCCAGCCCCATCACCTCCTCGGTGAGGAGCGTTCCGTTCTCGCGGAACTGGATGTGACGCTTGCGCGGGACGTCGCCTAGACGCTGGTAGAACGGCATCGGCCGTAGCTTAGACCGCAGTCAGCGTTTGGAATTCCTCTACTGGGGAATCACGGCGGGCCATCCCGAGGCAGTGGGGACT
>DASQCM010000140.1:0-7643 GCA_035634675.1 Gaiellaceae bacterium | reverse complement strand
GATCGAGGCGCTCGCGGCATTGACGGACGACGAGCTCGCGGCCCGGGTCGGAGTTCCCCTCTCCGTCGTTCCCGTACTGCGTGGAGCTCGGGATCTCGTCGAGGCGCGGGAGTACGCGGAGCTCGTGCTCGAGCCGCCGGCCGCGGTGGAGGTGGACGCGCCCGAGACGCTCACCCGCTTTCGCGAGCTCGTCGAGGCGGGAGTCGAGGCGCGAGTTGTGGTCCGCGAGCTGAAGGCGGTGGGCGGCAACCTGAAGGCGCTCCGCCTCGCGCTCACCGGGCACGAGCGAGGCCCGGAGCTCGCGGCGGTGATCGCGGCGCTGCCCCCCGACGAGCTGCTGCGACGCGCCCGACTACGCTAGGCGCCCATGCGGGTCTACGACACGTTCACCGGCGGGCTCGTCGAGCTCCCGCCTCCTCCCGGGCCGATCGGGATCTACTGGTGCGGCCCGACCGTCTACCAGCGCATCCACGTCGGCAACGCCCTCGCCGTCACCGTCCTTCCGCTGTGGCTGAAGCGCTGGCTCGACCACAAGGGCTACGAGACGAACGTGGTCGTGAACATCACGGACATCAACGACAAGATCTACGACGCGGCGCCTGGCGCCAGCGCGCAGCTCGCCTCCGATGCGACGCGCTGGTACTTCGAGGACACGAACCGGCTCGGGCTCGGCCGGCCCGACGTCGAGCCGACCGCAGCCCACACGGTTCCCGACCAGATCGCGATGATCGAGCAGCTGCTCGACGGTGACTTCGCCTACGAGGTCGGGGGCGACGTCTACTACCGCGTCGTGCATTTCCCCGACTACGGCCGCCTCTCGCGGCAGCGGCTCGACCAGGTGGAGGATGAGGAGCCGAACCCGCTCAAGAAGGATCCGCGCGACTTCGCGCTCTGGAAGGCGCACAAGCCTGGCGAGGACACCTGGTGGGAATCGCCGTGGGGCCGCGGCCGGCCGGGCTGGCACATCGAGTGCTCCGCGATGGCGGAGAAGTACCTCGGTTCGAGCTTCGAGATTCACGGCGGCGGACTCGACCTCAAGTTCCCGCACCACGAGAACGAGATCGCGCAGTCGCGCGCGCTCGGCCACCCCTTCGCGCACATCTGGATGCACAACGGGATGCTCAGCATGCGTGGCAGCGAGATGCACAAGTCGCTCGGCAACGACGTCTCGCTCAAGGACGCGCTCGACCGCTGGGGCCGCGAGACGCTCCTCTTCTTCTTCATGACTGGGCACTGGCGCAAGCCGCTCGACTACTCCGAGGAGACGCTCGAGCAGGCGAGGGCGCAGCTCGAGGGGTTCCGAAACGTCTTCCGCTCGCCGAGCGAGCCGGTCGGGGATTGGGCGAAGCTCGAGGCCGCGCTGGACGACGACTTCAACACGCCCGAGGCTCTCGCGGTCGTGCACGGCTGGCGCGATCACGAGCTGCTGCGCCGCGCCTTCGGGATCTTCGGCCTCGAGTCGATTGGCGAGGTCGAAGAGGCTCCGCCCGACGTCATCGAGCTCGCGGAGCTGAGGCGAGAGGCCCGGGATGCCAAGGACTTCGCGGAATCGGATCGCCTGCGCGACGAGATCGCAGCCGCGGGGTGGGACGTCCGCGACGTCGCGGACGCTCCCGGCTACGTGCTCGTCCGCCGTCCGTGAGCCGCGACCTCGTGTACGGGCGGCGGCCGGTGCGCGAGGCGCTGCGCGGGCCGCGCGAGGTGCTCGAGCTGTGGGCAAGCGAGCGGGCGGTCAAGAGCGAGGGCTGGCTCCGGGAGCTAGAGCGGCCGCGGGTGCAGACCAAGCTCGAGCGCGAACTGTCGGAGGCGGCCGGGACGCGTGACCACCAGGGCGTGGTCGCGTGGTGCGAGCCCTACCGCTATGCGGACGCCTTCGAGCTCGCGGCAGGCCCGGCGCCGCTGCTTGCCTGCTTGGACCAGGTCAGCGACCCGCGCAACCTCGGAGCCGTGATCCGCAGCGCCGAGGGAGCCGGAGCCGACGGGGTCGTTATTCCCGCGCACGGCTCGGCGCGGGTGACTGCGGCGGTCTCCAGGGCCTCCGCCGGCGCCGTGGAGCACGTTCCTGTGGCGGTCGTGCCGAACCTCGCGCGGTATCTCGCGGAGATCAAGAGCGGCGACCTCTGGGTCGCGGGCGCCGTGGGCGAGTCGGGCACGCCGATGTGGCAGGCCGACCTCTCGGGCGGCATCGCGTTCGTCTTCGGCGCCGAGGGCAAGGGCCTGCGTCCGCTCGTGCGGCGCACGTGCGACCTCGAGGTCTCGATTCCGCAGCTCGGGAGGGTCGAGTCGCTCAACGTGAGCGTCGCGGCGGCCGTCCTCCTCTACGAGGCGCGGAGGCAGCGAGATGGCTGAGCCGACCCTCTACCTCTTCGACGGCTTCAACCTTCTGCACGCGGGCGGCTTCGGCTCGCCGGAGGAGCTGCGCGACCTGCTGGCGAGCTGGGTCTCGGCCCAGGGAGCGCGCGGCGTGCTCGTGTTCGACGGCGAGGGGCCGACCGAGAGCCTCGGAGCGCTCGAGGTGCGCTGGGCGAAGGACGCCGACACGCTGCTCGAGCGACTCGCCGTCGAGCACCGGCGCCGTGAGCAGGTCGCGATCGTGTCCTCGGACACCGCAGTCCGGGGCACGACGGGGGTCGAGGTGCGCAAGGTCGCATCCCAGACCTTCCTCGGCGAGCTGTCCCGGCCGAGCCAGCCGTCGTCGCCGCGCGGCGACCTGCGCGACCGGCTCGATCCCGACACGCTCGCGCGGCTCGAGCGGTTACGTCGCGGCGAAGGCTAAGACCGGCTAGCGTCCTGGGTCCAGGACAAGCTGGGTCCAGAGCAATTGGACTTGTAAAACCTTGGACCGCTTGCTATCTTCGCCTCGACCACAGGGTGAGACTTTGCCCTCAGACGTCCGGGAGGCGGCATGGCTGCTCGCGCGGCGACAGCGTACTCACCGCAAAAAGCTCAACGAGAGCTTGAGGATCTGCAGCTCGTCCTCAAGGCGCGGAACGGCGACAGCGTCGCGATGGACGCACTCATCCGCCGCTACACGGGATTCGTGCGCCTCAAGGCGAGCTCGTACTTCCTGGCGGGCGGCGACAACGACGACCTTCTGCAGGAGGGGCTGATCGGCCTCTACAAGGCGGTCCGCGACTTCCGGGCCGACAAGGAGACGTCGTTCCGCAGCTTCGCCGAGCTCTGCGTGACCCGGCAGATCATCACCGCGATCAAGACGGCGACACGGTTCAAGCACACGCCGCTGAACACATACGTCTCGTTCAGCCATACGCCGGCGGGACAGGACGGCGAGGGCGAGTGCACGCTCGGCGACGCGCTGCCCGGACCGGCGGTGCAGGAGCCGCCGCTCGTCGTGATCTCCACGGAGGAGCTGCAGAGCCTGGTCTTCAGTCTCGGAGCCGGCCTGTCGTCGCTCGAGGCCGACGCGCTCCGCCTCTATCTGGAGGGCTCGTCCTACGAGGAGATGGCCGAGCTCCTCGGCTGCGACACGAAGACGATCGACAACGCGCTCCAGCGCGTCAAGCGGAAGATCCTGGCGCACCAGAAAGAGCGCGAGGTCGTGCTGTAACGAGCGCTACGCTGGCGCCGCGCCGGAGTAGCTCAGCTGGTAGAGCACCCGATTTGTAATCGGGCGGTCGTCGGTTCGAGTCCGACCTCCGGCTCTCACTCGGCCCGCGCGGCTGCCTCGACGAGCTTCGGCGGCGCAACCTCCCCGTACGTCATCGGGGGAATTCTGCCCGGCGACCCGCGCTGATGAGCAACGTCGCGAGCACGCGAGGAAGCTCGTCGGACAGCCGCGCCTTGCGCACGTAGTCGTCCGCGCCGGCCCGCCGGATCTCGAGCACCCGCTCCTCGTAGTCGTGACCGCTCACGGCGACGATCGCGAGCTCCGGCATCGATGCCCGCAGGAGGCGCGTCGCCTCAATTCCGTCGAGCACGGGCATCTCGATGTCGATCACGACGGCGTCGGGCTCGATGCGTTCGGCGAGCTCGACCGCGTCGCGGCCGTTGCGCGCACGTCCGGCGACGGCGAAGCCATCGTCCTGCTCGAGCACGAGCGCGATCACGTCGAGAAACGACTCGTCGTCCTCGGCGACGAGGATCCGGAACAGATTCGGCAACTCCAAGTGAGGGGTACCCCTCCCGATCTGCTCCGAACCGCCGACTCAGGCCGAGAGGGCCTGCTCGAGATCCGCCCAGAGGGCCTCGGGATCCTCCAGGCCGACGCTCAGGCGGAGCAGGCCGGGCGGGACGCGGTCGCCTTCCCAGCGACGGCGGCTCTCGATCAGGCTTGTGACGCCGCCGAGCGAAGTGGCGTTGACGATCACGCGGGTCGAGGTCTCGACCTTCCGCGCCGCATCCGCATCCGCGACGTCGAACGAGAGGAGACCGCCGAGACCCGGATGGCGCACCGTCTCGACCGCCGGGTGCTTGCGCAGTCGCTCGGCGAGCAGAAGCGCCGTCTCGGTCTGGCGCCGCACGCGGAGCTCGAGCGTCCTCAGGCCGCGGAGCAGCAGCCAGGCGGCATCCGGGCCTGCGACGATGCCCGTGCGGCCGCGGAACGTCCGTAACTCCTCCGCGACCGCGGGGTCGCGGCAGACGACCGCGCCGATCAGCGCATCGTCGTGCCCGGCCAGGTACTTCGTCCCGCTGTGGAGGACGAACTCGGCGCCGTGCTCGAGCGGGCGGAGATTGATGGGCGTGGCCACGGTCGCGTCAACGACCACGGGCGCCGGATGGGCGACGGCCGCTGCAAGGTCGGGCATGGTGAGGAACGGGTTCGACGGCGCCTCGAGCCACACGAGCTGCACCCCCTCTGGCGGCGGCCCGGTCTGGTCGAACTCGACTACGCGGAGCCCCCACCGAGCCAGCGTCGCGAAGGTCACGCCGGTGCCGTAGTAGGCGCCGGCGGCGAGCGCGATCGTGTCGCCCGGCTCGAGGAGGGAGAGCACGAGAGCCGTCGTAGCTCCCGTGCCCGAAGGGAACAGGAGCGCCGTCCCGCCGTCGAGCTCGCCGAGCGCAGCCTCCGCCGCCGAGACAGTGGGGCTCGCGTACCGCTGGTAGTAGAACTCCCCGCTCTCGCCACGCTCGTCGTACGGCCACAGCGTGGAGCGGTCGAGCGGCTCCATCAGCGGTCCGCCAGGAGAGCGGACACGACCCGGCGCTCGGCCTCGCCTTCCGGCTCCTCGTGCGGCGTGCGCCGGTAGATCTCTGCCGCCGCCTCGTGGAAGCCCGGGGGAAGGTCGGCCGCGGCGAACGTTCGCGCGATCTCCTCCATCTCGCCGATCCAGCGCCATCCTTTCTTCAGGGCGCTGCGCGAAGCAGAGCCCAGCCGGCTCTCGGCCTCCGGGATCGACGCGCGCCACTCGGCGAGAAGCGCGCCGCCGACCCCGTTCGCCTCCGCGGCGGCGAGGCTCGCGAGCAGCAGCGCGGCGCTGCCCTTCGTCCAGCCCGCGTACGCCATCTTCAGCGCCGACGCCGAGCCGGGCTCGGCGGAGAGGACACGTGCGTCCAGCACGCTCCCCGAGAAGAGCTCCGCGACCCCGTTCGCCTCCGCTCCCGACAGGTAGAGCCGGGTGGTGCCTTGCTCGCGCGGAGGAGGCCCGACGATGCCGCCGTCGACGAAGCGGGGGACGCGCGCCGCGATCTCGCGCGCCGTTTCGGGCGAGACGGCGTTCGCGTCGACGTAGATGCCGCCAAACCCGTCCACCGTGGCGGCGACGTCGAGCGCGGCGTGAGGAGGAACGACAGAGACGACGACGTCGGCGCGGTGGAGGATCGCCTCGACGTCACCGACGTCAGCCAGGCCGGCGGCGGCCGCCCGCTCGACCGTCGCGTCGCTCCGCCCTGCCGAAGCCCAGACGACCTCGATGCCGTTGTCCCGCAGCGCACGGCCGACGGCGGCGCCCATCTCGCCGGGATGAAGGAGCCCGACCGTCACGCCTCGACCCTACACCGGCTCCGGTTCGAGCTCGTCGAGCGGGCCGAGCCGCGAGAGCGCGGGGAAGAGTCTCGGCCAGGCGGCGGCGAAGCCGACCATGAGCACGCCGCCGAGCACCACGGCTCGCACCGTCCCGAGCAATGCGGCCGATGCTCCGGACTCGAACGCGCCGAGCTCGTTCGACGCGCTGATGAACACCCACTCCACGGCGCCGACCCGTCCCTGCAGCGAGAGCGGCGTGAGCACGGCGACGGTGGTCGCTCGGATGTTCATGCTGATCATGTCGACGAAGCCGGTGATTGCGAGCATGGCGAGCGACAACGGCAGCGAGCGGGAGAGGCCGAAGACGATCGTCGCGATACCGAAGCTCGCGACGACCAGGAGCAAGGTCCGGCCCGCCGGGAAGGAAAGCGGTCGGCGTGTGATGAGGAGTCCCGCGATGAGCGCTCCGACGGACGGCGCGGTGCGCAATGCGCCGAGCACGACCGGGCCGCCGTGGAGGATCGTCTTGGCGAACACCGGCGCGAGCGCGATCGCATCGCCGAAGAGGACGGCGACGAGATCGAGCAAGATCGCACCGAGCAGAACGCGCTTCTGCCTGATGAAGCGGATGCCGGCGACGAGGCTGTCCCGGTCGATCGCCTCCACGTCCCGTTGCGTCATCGTCCGCGGCAGGCCAAGCGTGGCCGCGCCCGCTGCGATCAGGAGCGCGCCGGCGATCGCGTAGACGGCGAGCGGCTCGATGGCGAAGATCACCCCGCCGAGGGCCGGTCCGGCCACGAGTCCGATCTGGCCGGCGACGCTGCGGAGAGCGATCGCGCCCTGTAGGAGCTCCGTCGGCACGAGCTCGGGTGTCAGCGCGCGCTGTGCGGGCGTGCCCACGGCCGAGGCCACGCCGTTGAGCGCGCCGACGCCCAGGAACGGCCAGATCGAGTGTGGGCCGACCGCCGTGATGGCGAGCAGGACGAAGACGATGAACACCTGGATCCCGCTCGCAAGAACCGCGACCCTGCGGCGCGAGACGCGATCGGCGAGCTGGCCCGCGGGCAGCGCGAGCAGCGGCAGCGGCAAGAACTCCGCCAGCCCGACGAGGCCGAGGTCGAGCGGCCGGTGGCGAATCGTGTAGACCTGCCAGCCGATCGCGACGACGATCATCTGCGTCGCGAATCCGTTCGTGAGCAGCGCGGTCCAGAGGAACGCGAATCCGCGCACGCGCAGCGCCGGGGGCAGACGTTGCCTCACGAGCGCGAACGTTAGGCTCCGCGACGGTGGCCGAGGGGCACGAAACGACTGCGGGCAAGCTCGAGTGGCTCGAGGAGCTGCGCAAGGAGGCCCTCCACGCCGGCAGCGAGAAGGCCGTATCCCGGCGCCGCGAGGAGGGGAGGCTCCTTGCGCGAGAGCGCGCGCAGAAGCTCTGCGACCCGGGCTCGTTCGTCGAGCTCGACCGCTATGTCCGGCACCGGGAGGTCGAGTTCGGGATGCGCGAAAGGCGCCCGTACGGCGACGCGGTCGTCACCGGCTACGGGACGATCTTCGGCCGCCGCGTCTTCCTGTTCTCACAGGACTTCACCGTCTTCGGCGGCTCGCTGAGCGAGGTCTTCGCCGAGAAGATCGTCAAGGTCATGGACCTGGCGCTGAAGTACGGCTGCCCGCTGATCGGGATCAACGACTCCGGCGGCGCGAGGATCCAGGAGGGCGTCGT
>DASQCM010000139.1:0-10097 GCA_035634675.1 Gaiellaceae bacterium | reverse complement strand
AGCTGCCAGACGGCCACGAGGAAGAGGGCCAGCGATGCAAGCGAGAAGACGACGACCTGGGCGACCGACAGCTGGCCGCTCGGCAGCTCCCGTCCGGCGGTCCGGGGGTTCCGCGCGTCGATCCGCGCGTCGATGAGGCGGTTGAGCGCCATGGCGAGCGAACGGGCGCCGACCATCGCAAGGGTGATCCACAGCAGGTCGTGCCCGCTCGGCGTCCCGCCGACTGCGAGGAACGCGCCGACGTAGGCGAACGGCAGCGCGAAGACGGTGTGCTCGATCTTGACGAGGCGCGCGTAACGCGCCGGCAGCGGCGCCAGCCCGGCGGTCACGTCTGCTCGTGCTCCGTGGGAGCGTCGGCCAGGAGCTCGAGCGCATGCGAGAGCGCGGGGCGCAGGACCTCGAAGCCGTCGCGGCAGCCGCCGGTCGAGCCCGGGAGGTTGACCACGAGCGTGCTGCCCACGACTCCGGCGGCGCCGCGGGAGAGGAGCCCGTGCGGTGTCTTCGCGATCGAGTCCGCCCGCACCGCCTGCGCGATGCCGGCGGCGTAGCGGTCGAGCACGTCGCGGGTCGCCTCCGGCGTGACGTCCCGTGGGGCAAGACCCGTGCCTCCGGTCGTCAGGACGAGCCGGGCATCCGCGGCGAGGGCGACGATCGCATTGGCGATCGCCTCGCGCTCGTCGGGAACGACCCGGCGCTCGACCTCGTAGCCCTCGGCCCGCAGCAACTCCTCGAGCGCGTCTCCGCTCCGGTCCTCGCGCGTGCCGGCCACGACGCCGTCCGACACCGTCAGCACGGCCGCCTTCAGCTGACGCGCTCCTTCGTCTTCTCGACGAGCACGACCTCCGCGATCCGCATCTCCTTGTCGACCGCCTTCGCCATGTCATAGACCGTGAGCGCGGCGACCGATGCCGCCGTGAGCGCCTCCATCTCGACGCCGGTCTGCGCCGTCGTCTCGGCCGAGGCGAGGATCTCGACCGAGTCCTCGCCGACGTCGAGCGTCACCTCGACGTGCGTCAGCGGCAGCGGATGGCAGAGAGGGATGAGTTCGCTGGTGCGCTTCGCCGCCATGATCCCGGCGAGCTGCGCCGTCGCGAGCGCGTCGCCCTTGGGCAGCTCCCGCAGGATCCGCGCCGTCTCGGGAGCCATCCGCACCTCGGCGCGCGCGACGGCCCGCCGGCGCGAGAGCTCCTTGCCGCCTACGTCGACCATGCGGACGGCACCCGACTCGTCGACATGCGAGAGGTCGTTCATCAGGAGGATCGTACGGCGTCGAGGTCGGCGACCTGCGCCTCGAGCCACTCCTGGATGCCATGCGCGCGGACGTGTCCGCGGATCGCCTCCGCCCGCCGCCGGCGATCGGCCGGGTCGAGCATCAGGGCGGCGTGCAGCGCCTCGGCCTGTCCCGAGACGTCGAGCGGGTTGACGGTCAACGCCCACTCGCCGAGCTCCGCGTGCGCCCCGGCGTTCTCCGACAGGACGAGCACACCGTCTCGGCCGTTGACGAGAAACGCCTCCTTGGCCACGAGATTGAGCCCGTCGAAGACGGGGTTCACGAACAGGACGTCGAACTGCTTGTAGCCGGCCACGGAGCGGCTGAAGTCGTCGGCGACGTCGAGGTCCACGGGCTCCCAGTCGTCACGCCCGAATCGCTCGTTCACCTCCCGGGCCGCACGCTCGACGGCGGCGGCGTACTCCGCGTACTCGCGAATGTCCTCTCGCGACGGGGCGAGCAGCGCAGTCATGGCCACCTTCCCGTGCAGCTCCGGATGGCGCTCGAGCAGAAGCGCAAAGGCGTGGAAGCCGCGAACGACGTTCTTCGACGGGTCGACCCGGTCGACCCGGAGGATGAGCTGCTCGGGACGCCGCTCGGCGAGCTCGTGCTCGCGCTCGAGCACGGTGGAATCCTCGCCCAACCGGTCGAACTCGGCCGCGTCGACGCCGATCGGATGGGCGACGACGCGGGTCCGGCGGCCGCTGTGCTCGACCGTCCCTGCGGCCTCGTCCACGCGGGCGCCCAGCAGGCGTTGCGCCGAGAGCAGGAACGCACGGCGCCAGCGCTCGGTGTGGAAGCCGACCACGTCGTTCGCGAGTAGCCCCTGGTGCACCGCGACGCGCAGGTCCTCGGGCAACGCGTACCAGTAGTCGGGCTCCGGCCACGGGATGTGGACGAAGTGCGAGGTCACGAGCTCGGGCCGCGCGTCCCGCACGAGTCCCGGCGCGAGGTAGAGGTGGTAGTCGTGGAACATGACGGCCGCATCGGGCTCGCGCTCGAGCTCCTCGAGCGTCGCCGCGGCGAAGGCCTCGTTCACCGGGACGTAGCCGGCGTCCCACGCCTCATGCAGCCGTGGGTCGAAGTCGGGAGCCGAGCCGAGCCCCCAGAGGTAGTGCTGCAGGAACCAGAGCGTCGGGTTGGCGAGGACGTTGTAGTAGCGGTCGTACGCCGCCGGGTCGTGCGCGACGAGGCGCAGCCGGTAGGAGCCGCCGTCCGACGTCTCCTCGTCGAACGAGCCCCCGTGCTCGACCGCCACGGCCCTGTCCTCCTCGCTCATGGCGCTTGCCACCCACGTCACGTCGTGGTGCGAGAGCAGACCGCCGAGCGCCGTGACCACGCCGCCGCCGCCTCGCCTGGCGACGCGGGCGCCGCTCGGGTCACGCTGGTAGGTGACCGGCGCTCGGTTGGCGACGACGAGGAGCTTGTGACGTGGCGTTGTCGCGTCTGACAACGATCAGACGGGCGGACGCAGCCGCTTCACGAACCGGAGCCGCGACCCGCGGACCCCGGGCCGCGAGTCGAGCTGAAAGTCGTCGGCGATCGTGCGGATGATCGCGATCCCGAGCCCGCCTTCGGTGAGCTCCTCACCTTCGAGCGCCGGCGGCCGCTCCGGATCGAACCCCTCGCCGTCGTCGACCACCTCGACGGCGAGCGCGCCGCCGCTCAACTGGTACGCGACCGACACGAAGCCGTCGCCCCCGCCGTACGCGTGCCGCACCGAATTCGACACGGCCTCGGTCAGCGCGAGCTTCAGGTCGGCGACCAGCTCCTCGGGTATGGAGACGATGTCGGCGAGACCGCTGAGAGCGAGCCGCGCCAGCGCGATGTACTCGGCACGCGCAGGAATCCGCAGGCGGACCGTCCGCATCCCCTCGAGCTCCGCTCCCGCCGCTTCGATGACCGCCGACTCGTCCATGCGCCGCCTCTCACACGTTCCCGCGGATTCAGGCTTCTAAACCTGCAGATTTCTACCAGTCGCGGCCAGGTCTCTTGCGCGACGGCCGGGTCGCATATCGCTGTGCAGGCGGACCTCCCCGCTGGAGTCCGGTCCAAACCCACGTTTCCACGGGAAAACGTGCCGGCTTCCGGCCGTCGCCCTGACCCCGCCCTAAACTGGCCCCTCGTGACGGCCGCTTCGCCCGCACCCGAGCGCCGACGCTCGCGGCCAGGGTCGCTCGAGCGTCCTGTCAACGCGCGCCTCTACCGAGGGACGTGGCTGCTCGTCGGACTGCCCCTGCTGCTGCTTGCGTTCAGCGTCGCCAAGCCAACGGCGCTCCAGCCGTCGACCCTGCCACCCGCGTTCGACGGGACGACGGCGGCCGCGCTGGCCACCGATCTCGCTTCCCGCTATCCCGACCGAAGGCCCGGCACGCCCGGCGCCAAGGGGGCGGAGTCGTGGTTCCGGCAGGAACTTGCTCCATATGGCTTCGACGTCCGGGCCGACCGGTTCACGGCGACGATCCACGGCCACCGCACGACGCTCGTCAACCTCGTCGCGCAGAAGGCCGGGCTGTCGCCGCGCGCAGAGATCGTCGTCATGGCGCATCGCGACAACAGCGGTGCACCCGGCGGCGGGCTCGACGACAACGCCTCGGGAACCGCCGCGTTGATCGAGCTGGCCCGCGCATACGCCCCGACGGCCGCCGCGCAGCGGATCAAGCTCCCGTACTCGTTGGTCTTCCTCTCGACAGACGGAGCCGCAGCGGGCGCAAGAGGCGCCGCGCACTTCGCGGCCCAACCCGGGGCACGCCAGAGCATCCTCGGGGTCGTCAACCTCGACTCGATCGGAGGCCCGGGAAAGCCAAGGCTCGTGCTCAACGGCGACAGTCCCCGCTCGCCGTCGCCCGGTCTCGTCGAGACGGTGCGCTCGGCTCTGGCGCGCGTGGGAGGCGGCGATCCGTCACGGCCGAGCGCCCTCCAGCAGCTGCTCGGCCTCGCCTTTCCCTTCAGCCCCTACGAGCAGGCGCCGTTCGTAAGCCGCGGCATCCCGGCGGTTACCGTGACGACGGCCGGTGCACGTCCGCCCGACGCGCCGAAGGCACGGGAACACCTGAATGTGCGGCATCTCGGGCTGGTCGGCCTTGCGGCGCAGGCCACCGTCGACGCCATGGAGGGGGGCGTCTCACTCGCCCAGGGGCCAGCGAGCTACGTCTTCCTCGGCCAGCGCCTCATCCGCGGCTGGGCGATCGAGATCGTCCTCGTTGCCATGCTGCTGCCGTTCCTTGCCGCAGCCGTCGACCTGTTCGCGCGTTGCCGCCGCCGAAGGATCTCGATCGCGCCCTCTCTGCGGAGCTACCGCAGCCGGCTCGGCTTCTGGGCCTGGGTAGGAGCGATCTTCCTCGTCTTCGATCTACTCGGCTTCTGGGGGCGGGGCGGCAGCCGGCCGCCTTCGCTTACCGACGTCAGCTGGCCCGGAGGCGCCCTTGTCGCCTTCGTCGTACTTGCCGGAGTCGGCTGGATCGTGGCGCGTAGCCGTCTGCTCCCGCGACGGCCGATCCTGCCGGAGGAGCGGCTGGCCGGCTACAGCGGCGCGCTGCTCACCCTCGGCGTCGTCGGTCTCCTCGTCGGGGCGACGAACCCGTACGCGCTCATCTTCGTCCTGCCGTCCCTGCATGCCTGGCTCTGGCTGCCGCAGGTGCAGGACCGGCAACCCGCGGCGCGCGCGGGCGTCCTCGCCGCCGGATTCCTAGGCCCGGCCTTTCTCGTCTGGTCGTTCGCGACCCATTACCGGCTCGGCTGGGATGCGCCCTGGTACATCGCCAAGCTCTTCGCGATCGGGTACGCACCGTTGCCCCTGCTGGTGATCGGCGTCGGCTGGCTAGCGGTCGCCGGTCAGCTCTCTGCCCTTGCGGCCGGGCGGTACGCGCCGTACCCCGCCCCGCAGGACCGCTCGCGCCGCGGACCTCTCCGCGAGCTGTTCCGGACGCTCTTCCTCGCCCAGCGGCGACGGGCCGCTCTCGCCGAGTCCCGGCGCGCGATCAACGAGTAGTCGGCTCAGGCGCCGAGCTGGAGCCAGCGCACCGTCGAGCCGGCGGCCAGCTCCTCGTTTCCACGTGGAACGTGGACGAGAGCGTCGGCGGCGCTCGAGCGGGCGATCATGTGAGACTCCTGGCCGACGACGGGCTCGAGGACGACGACGTCGCCCTCGACCTGCGATCTGGCACGGACGAACTCGTCCCGTTCCGGATCGCGTCGCAGCCTGGACGAGAGCCGCCCGGGCTGAAACCGCGGCAGAGGATCCGCGAGCCCCTGGAGCGCCCGCAACGCCGGCTTGACGAAGAGCTCGCACCCGACGAGCGCCGAGACCGGGTTCCCCGGCAGGCCGAAGACGAGCGTCTCCCCGCGGACACCGAATGCGATCGGCTTCCCGGGCTTCATCGAAACCCGCCAGAACACCTCCTCGACGCCGAGCTCACGCTCGGCCGCTCGTACGAGGTCGTGCTCACCGACCGAGACGCCGCCGGAGGTGACGAGAACGCCGGCGGCGAGCCCACGCTGGACCGCCTCCCGCAGCGCCCTCTCGTCGTCGGCAGCCGGCGCTTCCGTCTCGACCTCCGCGCCCGCGCCTGCGAGCGCCGAAGCAAGCATGACGGTGTTCGACTCGTAGATCTGGCCGTCGCGAAGATCCTCGCCGGGAGCGACGAGCTCACTGCCGGTCGCGAGCACGCTGACGCGCGGCCGGCGCGCGCAAGGCAGCACGGCGATCCCGGTTGCGGCGGCGGCGGCGATGCGCGCCGCGGTGAGCCTGACGCGTGCGGGAACGACCACGTCGCCCGCGGCGATGTCGCCGCCGCGAGGGCGGACGTTCGCTCCGGGCGCCGCCGCCGCCGGAATCTCCACTCTGTTGTCCGTCACGACAACGTTCTCGATCGGGATGACGCAATCGGCGCCGTCTGGTACGACCGCACCGGTCGAGATCGCGGCGGCGCTGCCGGGCTCGAGCGGGCGTCCGAGCGGGCTGCCGGCGGCGGACTCACCAGTGATCGGCAGGGTCGCCGGCAGGTCGGCGGCCTTCACCGCGAACCCGTCCATCGCGGAGCTCGAGAACGGCGGCAGGTCGACCCGCGCGCGAGCGTCTTCCGCGAGGACACGTCCCCCGGCCTCGGCGATCGGCACGAGCTCGGCCGGGAGCGGCCGCACGGCGGCGAGCACCCGGGCCTGCGCCTCCTCGAAGCTGAGTAGCGAAGCCACGCCGGCTCCATACCGTAGTCGTGCGACTAGGGGCTGGCAGCCAGGCGGTACGCGTGAGTGCCCTGCCATGGCACGAACTGCGCGGGTGACAGGGGTGCCGGAAAGGCGAGACTCGACGTGCCGGAGAGCGCTTGCTTCATGAAGAGCCGCCAGGCCGTCGCGGGCAGCGTCGGCCCTGAGACTGCGGCTCCGTGGACGTCGAGCATCGGGATCTCTCCCCGCGGATAGCCCATCCAGACCGTGGTCTCGAGCGACGGCGTGTAGCCGCAAAACCATGCGTCGGCGTAGGAGTCGGTCGTCCCCGTCTTGCCTGCGTCGGCGCGGCCGGCGAGATGCGCGCCGATGCCGGTGCCATGCAGCATGTTCTCCTCGAGCACGCGGGTCACCGTCGCCGCAACCCAGCCCGGCACCACGCGTTCCTGCTCCACGCTGCCCCAGGCGTCGTCGACCTTGCCGTCCGGGAAGACGACCTTCCGGATCGCCAGCGCCTTCGAATGGACACCGCCCGCGGCAAGGGTCGCGTAGACCGAGGCCATGTCGAGCGGAGTCACCGCGGCCGAGCCGAGCGCGAGGGACGCCGTCGGCCGCAGCTGTGTCCGTACCCCGAGCTTCTCCGCCATTGCGGCGATGGCGTCGGGGCCGAGGTCGAGCGCGAGTCGCGCATACACCGTGTTGTCGGAGTGGATGGTCGCCGCGGCTACCGTCTCCGGGCCCGCGTACGTCCCGTCGTAGGTTCGGACATGCCAGTCGAGCGAGGGGTCGTAAAACGGTGCGGAGAGGTAGCGCGTGGCCCAGGGGTTCATTCCCTGCTCCACGGCGGCGGCGAGAGCGATTGGCTTGAACGTCGAGCCCGCCTGCCGCTCGGCGGCCGTGGCGAGGTCGAACTCGCTGCCGGGCGCGCCGGGCGTTACAGCCGCGAGCGCGCGGATCGCGCCGGTCGTGGGGTCGATGGAGACGATCGCGCCGGCGGGGTCGTGCCGCGCGTAAACGACGCTCGACAGCGCCCCGACCGCGGCTGTCTGCAGGCGCGGCCGGATCGTGGTGTAGATCCGCAGGCCGCCGGCCTGCACAGTCGCCGCCCCGTACTCCTGCTGCAGGAGGTTCTCGACGTAGCCGACGAGGTACGGCTCGCGGCTCGCGTACGCGGGGCTCGGCCGGAGGTGGAGGCTGCGGTCGCGGACCGCCGCCGCGTACTGCGCATCGTCGATGTCGCCGCTCCGGCGCAACGCGCGCAGGACCGCATCGCGGCGAACGAGCGCAGCCGCCGGGTTGTGGAGCGGGTCGTAGTACGACGGCGCCTGCGGCAGCCCCGCGATCACTGCCGCCTGCGCGAGCGTCAGGCGGCTCGCCGGGACGGAGTAGTACGTCTCTGCGGCCGCCTGGATGCCGTAAGCGTGGTTGCCGTAGTAGACGTCGTTGAGGTAGGCGGTGAGGATCGTGTCCTTCGGCCAGACCCGGGCAAGCTTGATGGCGAGGCATGCCTCCACCACCTTCCGCTGGAGCGTCTGCTCGCGACTGAGGTAGAGGTTGCGGACGAGCTCCTGCGTGATCGTGGAGCCGCCCTGCACGATCCGGCCGGCGCTGGCGTCGGCGACGAGGGCGCGGAGGATCCCGACCGGGTCGACGCCCCCGTGCGAGTAAAACCGCCGATCCTCGATCGCCACGGTCGCCTTCGGCATCCAAGGGCTGGTCTCCTGGCGCGTGACCGCCGTCCTGTTCTCGACGGCGGGCAAGACTCCGATCAGGCTGCCGTTCGCGCCGTAGACGAGCGAGCTGTTGCCCTGGCGCACAGGCCGCAGGGCGCTCAGATCGCAGCTCGAGCCGAAATAGACGGCGCCGCCGGCCGCCGTGAGCGCGAGGAAGGCGAGAGGAATCACAACGGCGAGGAGGACGATGGTGCGCCGGCGCCGCCTGGGCTTGGCCTTCGGCCTCGGCCGCTGCTTGCGGCTCACGCCCAGACGCCGAGCGCGCGGAGGCGCTTTTGGGCCCGCAGCCGGAGCTCGTTCTCGAGCCGCTCCGCGGCGGCCTCGTCGGCGGCGGCCGCACGCACCTTCACCGTCGCCGTTCCGTCAAGTGAGCCGACGTAGACGTCCGCATCGCGCTCATCGGAGACGGTCTCCCGCAGGGCCTCGAGCGCGGCTTCGAGATCCGCGTTCAGCGGCACCGGCACGGACACCTCGGCGAACGTCTCCCGGCTGCGGATAGAGGCGTTGATGATCGAGTCCGAGGCGAGCTTGCTGTTCGGGACGACGAGCCGCCGCCGGTCGGTCGTGCGGATGAACGTGTAGGTCAGGCCGATCTCCTCGACCACCCCGGACTCTCCGTCGTAGGTGACACGGTCGCCGATCCGGACCGGCTGCGTCGTTGCGATCAGCAGGCCGGCGATGAAGTTCCCGAGTGTCTGCTGCGACGCCAGTCCGATGATCACGCCGAGCACCGCGGACGATGCGAGCAGGCCGGCCGCCAGCCCGCGCACCTGGGGAATCACGAGCAGGGCCGAGAAGATGCCGACGGCGATGATGGTCGTCGTGATCGCGCGCCGGAGGACGCGATACCGCGTCTCCGCGCCCGGCGGAAGCTTCTTGCGGGACAGCCACCAGTCAACGGCGCGTGCGATGAGCACGACGACGATGACCACGACGGCGGCGATCACGATCCGGTGCCAGAAGGGCATCGTCGCCCGATTCGCCGCAGGTGCCGCGTTTCCTCAGTCCAGGGGCAGGGGGCGGCGGCCGGCGAAGCCGTCGTCGACGGTGTGCCACCACTCGATCTCGTCCTCGCCGAGCTGCCAGCAGAGCAGGACCGTCTCGCCGTGGCGGAGCGCAGGGAAGTCGATCAACCCGGTGTCCAGATCCTTCACCTCGGCGCCGTGGGTCGCGATCTCGTCGACCAGGTGCGCAAGCCGCCGCGCAAGCCCGTCGACCTCTGCGGTCGCGGCCGCGAGCTCGGCAGGCGGGATGCCGCCGCCGTTGCCGCGGATCTTTCCCTCAAGCTCCTCCTGCCGCTCGAGTGCGAGCGCGTGCTCCTTCCGTTCGGCTACGAGTTGCTCGACGAGCGGTCGCACATGCTCTAGCTCCGCGTTCGCCTCCTCCGGGGTGAAGTGGCGCACGACCGGAACCCTATGCTGAGACGGAGTGGAGCTCGAAGCCGAAGTCGCCCCCTCGCGTCCACGTGTGTACCGCACACGCCTGATCTGCTGGACGATCTTCGTCGGCCTGATCGCCGCGATCAACTACGCGGCCCGCTTCACCGGCAACGGCAGCACGGGCCGCACCAGTAGTCGCGATGCCGTCTACTCGTATACGACGTTCGCCGGGGGGACCGTGCTCTACGCGGTCTGGCTCGGAATCGTCCTGCTGATCGCGATCGACCGCTTCGACCTCCTCGCGCTGCGACGCCCTCAGAGCTGGGCGAAGGCGGCCGGCTTCGCCGTCGCCGTCATCGTTGCGATCTTCCTCTGGGAGGGGGTCGTCTCGACGCTGCCGCTACCGGAGAGCCCCGGCAAAGAACAGGGCCTCACGCCGACCGGCTGGGAGCCGGCGCATGCGGGCGCCTTCGCGGCCAACCTCGTCCTCTTCGCGGTGATCGCGCCGTTCGTCGAGGAGTTGACGTTCCGCGGCGTCGGCCAGTCGCT
>DASQCM010000138.1:0-3611 GCA_035634675.1 Gaiellaceae bacterium | reverse complement strand
AGATCTCGAAGCGCCGCGGCGATGTCGTCTTCCTCGACGAGTTCCTCGACGAGATCGGCGTCGACGCCGCGCGTTGGTACCTCGTCAACCGCGGCCCCGACCAGGCGATCGACATCGACGTCGACCTCGCGGCGGAACGGTCGCAGAAGAACCCTGTCTACTACGTCCAGTACGCGCATGCGCGGATCGCGGGGATCCTGCGCAACGCCGGCGATGCCGCCGTCTCCGCCGAGCCGGCGGTGCCGCTCGCGCCCGAGGAGCGGGAGCTCGTGAAGCGGCTCGCCGAGCTGCCGGGAGTCGTCGAGGAGGCGCTTGCGAAGCGCGGCCCACAGGGGATCCCCGCCTATGCGATCCGGGTCGCCGACGACTTCCATCGCTTCTACCACGAGCACCGCGTGCTCGAGAGCGAGCAGGAGGCGTTCCGGCTCGGCCTTTGCCGTGCGACGGGGACGGTCATTGCCCGCTGCCTCGATCTCGTGGGAGTCGAGGCGCCGGAGCGGATGTAACACCAGCGATTTAGGATCCGCCCTGGTGAGCGCGAGGCAGGCCCCCGACCGCAACATCGCGCTGGAGCTCGTCCGCGTGACCGAGGCAGCGGCGATGGCGGCGGCCCGCTGGATCGGCCGCGGCGACAAGGAGGACGCCGACCAGGCCGCCGTCGACGCGATGCGCTTCGTCCTCGACAGCGTTGCGATGCGCGGCGTCGTCGTGATCGGCGAGGGGGAGAAGGACAAGGCGCCGATGCTCTACAACGGCGAGGAAGTCGGGAACGGCCAGGGGCCCGAGGTGGACGTCGCGGTCGACCCGCTCGAGGGGACGCGGCTCACCGCGCTCGGGCAGCCGAACGCGATCGCGGTGATCGCGGTCGCGGAGCGCGGGACGATGCTCTTCCCCGGGGCGGCGCTCTACATGGAGAAGATCGCCGTCGGCCCCCTCGCGCTCGACGCCATCGACATCGAGCGCACCCCGACCGAGAACGTGAATGCCGTCGGCGAGGCGCTGGGCAAGACGCCACGCGAGGTGGACGTCGTCGTCCTCGAGCGCGAGCGCCACGAGGAGCTGATTGCGGAGCTGCGCCAGGCGGGCGCGCGCGTGCGCTTGATCCGCGACGGCGACGTCGCGCCGGCGATCGCGGCGGCCCAGCCGGGAACGAGCGTCGACATGCTCTATGGGATCGGCGGGACGCCCGAGGGCGTGATCTCGGCGGCCGCGCTCAAGTGCGTCGGCGGCGGCATCCAGGCGCGGCTCTGGCCGCGCGACGACGACGAGCGGCAGCGGCTCCTCGACGCCGGTCTCGACCCGGCGCGCGTCCTGCGCACGAACGACCTCGTTTCCGGCGAGGACGTCTTCGTCGCCGCGACCGGCGTCACGACGGGCTCGCTCCTGCAGGGCGTCCAGTACACGCAGGGCGGCGCGATCACGGACTCGATCGTCATGCGCTCGCGCTCCGGGACGGTGCGCCGGGTCGTCGCGCAGCAGTCGCTGGCGAAGCTGTCCGCGCTCACCGGCTTCGAGTACACCTAGGCCGAGAGCCAGGCGTCGCAGATCGCGGTTACGTGACGAATGTCCGTGCCGCAGCAGCCGCCCAGGACCTCGAGCTCGGGCAGGTCACGGCGAAGCGCGACGTACCGCTGGGCGAGGTCATCCGGATCTCCGGAGTCGAGCTCCTCCGCCTCGTCGAGCTCTGCGTGGCTCAGCGTGGAGGCGTTGGCCCGCAGCCCGCGGATCCGCGTCCGTGACTCCCCTTCGGGCAGGGCATCGGCGAAGTGGGTCGGGTGGGCGCAGTTGATGACGAAGAACTCGGCTCCGCCATCGGTGGCGTTGTCCACCGCGAGGATCGCCTCCTCGATCGAGTCTCCGTTCGGAAGCCGGCCGTCCGTCTCGACGGTGAAGCCGACGACGATCGGCATCTCCGCCGCTGTCGCCGCACGGGTGATCCCGATCGCTTCCTCCGGATACGTCAGCGTCAGCGCCGTCGCCTGCATGCAACCGGCGTCGGCGAGCGTTCGAAGCTGCACGGCGTGGTACCGCTCCGCGTCTTCCGCATCCATCAGGAAGGTGGGGTTGTAGGCGTCGCTGCGAGGTCCGATGGACCCTTCGATGACGGCGGCGTCGCGGTCGGTCGGCCCCAGTACGTCGTCGCGCACCCGCTCGACGAACGCGACCGCGCGTCTGTTGACGTCCGCAAGGTCCTCGTCTTCGTACCCGAGGATGCGTCCCCAGTCGGCGTTCGCGCGCCACGTGGGCGCCGAGAGCACGAGCGGGACGCTACGGTCGCGGGCGAGCGCCAGGAACGGCTCGTAGTAGCGCCGGAGCGCGGCGCGCCCCTCCTCGCTGTCGACGAGCGGAAACGCCGCGAATTGCGGGAGCTCGAAGCCTTCGTCGAAGACGAGGACCGTCTCGAGCCCGGCGTCGGTCAGCCTCATCAGACGCCGACGGCCTCGCGCTCCATCTCGGGTGCGTACGTGCCGGTGCGCGCGGCCGCGTTCATCTTCGCGCGGTGGTAATAGGCGCGCTGGCCGGCCTCGACGTTCTCCGCCTTGCCGCCCCACGCCTTCAGCGCCGGCGCCTGGAGCGCGCGGCCGTAGGAGAAGGACAGCTGCCACGGGTGCGGCCCGCTCGCGTTCATCGCGTTGAGGTGCGCGGTGGCGTCCTCGTCCGACTGGCCGCCGGAGAGGAAGACGATCCCGGGCACCGCCACCGGTACGTGCTTCGACAGCGTGTGCAGCGTGGCCGCCGCAACGTCGTCGACACCGGCGCGGTCGCCGGCCTCGTACCCCGAGAGCACCATGTTCGGCTTGAGCAGCGTGCCCTCGACGTCGATCCGCTGGTCGAACAGCTCGGTGTAGACGGCGGCGAGCACGCGCGAGGTGACGAAGCCGCTGCGCGCGATCGTGTGCGTCCCGTCCTGCAGCACCTCGGGCTCGACGATCGGGACGATCCCCGCCTCCTGGCAGAGCGCGGCGTAGCGGGCTAGGCAGTGGGCGTTCGTCCAGATGCAGTACTCGCTCGGCATCGTGTCGCTGATCGAGTACGTCGTCCGCCACTTCGCGAAGCGCGCGCCGAGCTCGTAGTACTCCGCGAGGCGCTCCCGCAGCCCGTCGAGACCTTCGGTCACCGTCTCGCCCTCGGCGTGTGCGAGCGGCTTCGCGCCCAGGTCGACCTTGATCCCGGGGATGATCCCCTTGGAGGCGAGCAGCTGAGGGAAGGGCGTGCCGTCGTCGGCCTTCTGCCGGATCGTCTCGTCGTAGAGAATGACCCCGCTGATGAACTCCTCGGCGCCCGGCGTCGTGAACAGCAGGTCGCGGTAGGCGCGGCGGTTCTCCTCGGTCGACTCGACGCCGATCGTGTCGAAGCGCTTCTTGATGGTGCCGGTGCTCTCGTCGGCGGCGAGGATCCCCTTCCCCTCGGCGACGAGCGCGGCGGCGGTCTCGTGCAGCTCGATGTTCGACATGGAATCTCCCTGGCTCGCTGTCTCGGGCTCCATTATGGCCGGGCTAGAATCCGCACAACCGGCGGACGTAGCTCAGTTGGTAGAGCATTGGCTTCCCAAGCCAAGGGTCGCGGGTTCGAGCCCCGTCGTCCGCTTCTACCCCAGACGGAGGAGTAAA